>CBDUIJ010000031.1:0-29503 GCA_965367215.1 uncultured Granulosicoccus sp. | reverse complement strand
GAGGCGGTGGAAGCCGATCGTGTGCAGCAGGAGGCAATCGCCGCTCTGCAGTCGCCGCAGGCAGGTGTCGACTCACACTGGCCGGATAGTGTCAGTTGCCGGCAGGAATCTGCAATCGTTCGGCATCGCAAGGCGGGTGTTGATGGTGTAGAGGCCTGCTATCGGGTGGCTGGTGATCGTTTCCTGCTGGTCGAATACGGTGAGCCGACTCTGGATCTGGTCTCGCGTTTCAGGGTACATGCGCTCATGCAGTGGCTGGAACAGAATCCCTTGCAGGGCATCATTGAAGTGACGCCGGGCATTCGCTCACTGCAGTTGCATTACGATGCTCAGCAGTTGTCCCTGTCCGTGTTGCTCGACCATCTGCAGCGGGCCGAGGAATATCTGGATCAGCATGTGGATTCCGCTGTCGTGCCTTCGCGTATCGTGCACCTGCCTCTGTCATGGGACGATGAAGCCTGCCGCGAGGCGATCGTGAAGTATGACCAGTCGGTGCGCAAGAACGCGCCCTGGGCGCCCAGCAATCTGGAGTTCATCCGACGCATCAACGGGCTGGAATCGATTGATGATGTGAAGAAGATCGTGTTCGATGCGTCCTACCTGGTCATGGGTCTGGGAGACGTCTATCTGGGTGCACCGGTCGCCACCCCGGTCAATCCGGCGCATCGCCTGGTCACGACAAAATACAATCCGGCACGTACCTGGACTGCAGAGAATTCGGTAGGCATCGGCGGCTCCTATCTGTGTGTCTACGGTATGGAAGGGCCGGGCGGTTATCAGTTCATTGGCAGAACCCTGCAGATGTGGAATCGCTACCGGCAGACGCCTGAATTCGACAAGCCGTGGTTGCTGCGCTTCTTCGATCAGATTCGCTTCTACGAGGTCAGCCACGATGAACTGATGGAGATCCGCCGTGATTTTCCACAGGGTCGATACCCCTTGAAGATCGAGCAGACCGAATTTTCCCTGAAGGGTTTCAAAGAGCTGGTCGACGGGCAACAGCAGCAGATCGACAGCTTTCAATCAACCCGGCAGGCAGCCTTTGCCGAAGAACTGGCGAACTGGCGGGCAACCGGGCAGTTCAACGTCAAGGTGGAAGAGCCGGAGATACAGGAAGTGGTCGCTGACTGGCCAGCGGACTGTGTCGTGATGGAGAGTCCGGTGTCAGGCAGCTTGTGGCAGTGCTGTGTCGCCCCTGGCGAGTCAGTCAAGCAAGGGCAGGCCCTGCTCGTTCTCGAATCCATGAAGATGGAAATAACCGTACCGGCACCGCAGGATCTGCAGGTGCGCAGTGTGCTTCTTGAAACCGGGCAGCGTGTCAGCGCTGGTCAACCCCTGATCGTATTGGAACACTCATGAAGAAAATCACGGACCTGACACTCGCTGGCGTTCGCAAGCGTTACGCCACCGGCACCACTCCCAGCGAGTTGATGGCAGAGTTGCGACAACAGGCGGAAGCCTTGAGCGAGCACAATATCTTCATTCATCTGCTCAGTGCCGAGGAATTGCAACCCTGGATAGCGGCTCTGGAACAGCGTGACCCGGCGCTGACGCCTCTCTGGGGTGTACCCTTCGTCATCAAGGACAACATCGACCTTGCCGGGATTCCCACGACCGCAGCGTGCGAGGCGTTTGCCTATACGCCCGAGGAATCCGCCTTTGTCGTGCAACAGTTGCTGGATGCCGGAGCCTTGCCACTGGGCAAGGCCAATCTGGACCAGTTCGCCACCGGCCTCAATGGCACCCGTTCTCCCTGGGGTCCCTGTCGCAACAGTTTTGATCAATCACTGATCAGTGGTGGTTCCAGTGCCGGTTCTGCTGTATCGGTGGGCTTGGGGCTGGCCAGTTTCAGTCTGGGGACCGACACGGCAGGCTCTGGTCGCATTCCGGCGGCCTTCAACAATCTGGTCGGCGTGAAGCCGACCCGGGGTCTGCTCTCTGCCACGGGTGTGGTGCCGGCCTGTCGTAGCCTGGACTGCGTCAGTATCTTTGCCTTGCATGCCGATGATGCCAATACCGTACTGGCGGCCGCCGAAGGTCAGGACAAGGACGATGGTTACAGTCGTTCGAACCCGTACGACAATCGTCAGCATGCCTATGGCATCTTCAATGCGCCGCTGACGCTGGGCGTGATTCCCGAAGCCCAGCTGAAGTTCTTCGGTGATGAGGACTATGAGCAGGCCTACCGGGAGACCCTCAGAGCGCTGGAGGGGCAAGGGGTTCATTTGCGGGAAATCGACTATGAACCGTTCGATGAAGTCGCTCGCCTGTTGTATGAAGGACCCTGGGTAGCCGAGCGCTATGTGGCGACTCTGCCACTGATCGAAGAGCAGCCGGAGGCCGTGTTCCCGGTTGTGCGCGATATCATCGCTCCGGGGGGCAAGCCCAGCGCCGCCGAATTGTTTCGTGCGCAATACCGTCTGGAGGATCTGCGACGTCGCTGTGCCGCGCAGATGACAGACATCGATGCTCTGCTGACCCCGACCGCCGGCCGGCTGTTCTCGATCGAAGAGATGTTGGACGAGCCCATCAAGTGCAACAGCGAGCTGGGCTATTACATGAATTTCATGAATCTGCTGGACATGGCAGCCATCGCCGTACCCACGGCCTTTACTCGCAAGGGACTTCCCTTCGGTATCACGCTTGGTGCACCTGCGTTCAGCGATCGACTGTTACTGTCGATTGCCAATCGCATTCAGCAGCAGTTGTCCCTGCCTCTGGCATCAGGCAGTCAACCTTTGCCATCGCTGGCAGTCAACCCGGTTGGGGCCACTGACTGGATGGAGTTGGCCGTCTGCGGTGCACACCTGGATGGCATGCCATTGAACTGGCAGCTGCGTGAGCGAGGCGCGGAACTGGTGGAGCGCACCTACACCAGCTCCGACTATCGCTTCTTCGACCTGGCAGAGCAGTCGCTGCAAAGACCGGCACTGGTGCGTGTGCAAGAGGACGGTGTCGCCATCGAGGTGGAGGTCTGGCGCCTGCCAGGCAGTGAACTGGGCAGCTTTCTCCGAGGCATTGCAGCGCCACTGGGTCTGGGGAAAGTCGATCTGTGTAACGGAAGGCAGGTGTGTGGTTTCATTGCCGAGGCGACTGCCGGCAGTCAGGGAGCGGTTGACATCAGTGACTTTGGTGGATGGCGTGCCTACCGGAACTCGCTGAACCAGGCTTGAACAGCGGTCTGAATTATTGCAAGGTAGGGATGAATCCGCTCGAAGCCTGTAAAGATGAACGAAGACAACTCCCTGCCACTGTCAGGCATTCGGGTCCTGGAGATGGGGCAGTTGATAGCTGGCCCCTTCGCCGGGCAGATGCTGGCAGCCTTTGGTGCAGAGGTTGTCAAGATCGAACCCCCCGGCAAGGGCGATCCGCTGCGCACCTGGCGTGTGCTGGATGAGCAGGGCACCTCCTACTGGTGGCGCAGTCTGGCGCGCAACAAGAAGTCGGTGACTCTGGATCTGTCGCGCGAAGAGGGCGCTGAGATTGCGCGACAGCTCATGCTGCAGGCCGATATCCTGATCGAGAATTTCCGGCCCGGTCGCATGGAAGCCTGGGGGCTGGGTCCGGATGAAATGAAGAAACTGCACCCCGAGCTGATCTATACGCGAGTCTCGGGCTATGGGCAGAGCGGGCCCTATGCACGCAAGCCCGGATTCGCCTCGGCCTGCGAGGCCGCAGGCGGGCTGCGTTACGTCAATGGGTATCCGGACGAGAAGCCGGTGCGCATGAACCTGTCCCTGGGTGACACGCTGGCAGGCATGCACGCCACCGTGGGGGCTCTGTTGGCGCTCATCGCCCGGCAGAGGTTGGGGCAGGGCGGTCAGACTGTCGATGTGTCGATCGTCGAGTCGGTATTCAACATGCTCGAAGGTGTGCTGCCCGAATACGATGGTGCCGGGGTGGTCCGCGAGCCCTCCGGCTCCACCGTGACCGGCATCGTGCCGACCAATACTTATCAATGCAGCGATGGTCGGTACATCGTGATCGGTGGTAATGGTGATTCGATATTCAAGCGCCTCATGATCGCAATCGATCAGGCGGATCTGGCCGAGGATGAGCGCCTGGCAGATAATCGGGGCCGAGTGGCGAATGAGGCCGAGATCGATGCTCTGCTATCAGCCTGGAGCGCAACGGTATCCTCCGTCGAGGCACTCGATATTCTCGACGCTGCCGATGTACCGTCAGGTCCGGTCAATTCCATCGCCGACATGGTGCAGGATCCACATTTCCAGTCCCGAGGCATGTTCGAGAGTCTGCCTGTCAATGGCGAGCCGCGACTGATGCCCGCAGTGCATCCGAAGCTTACGCAGACGCCGGCCAGTTCCCGCTGGGCCGGACCGGAACTGGGCCAGCATACGGATGAAGTACTGCGCAGCTGGCTGGATGCCGGACAGGAGGATATTGCTGCCTGGCGAGCACAGCGCCTGTTGTAATTGCCTGTGATTCTGTCTGCCGAATGTCTTGTGCGCAGACGGATCGGGTCGTGCTTCATCGGGCTCACCTGAAGAGCCCTGCTGCCTCTTGAGCCGTCCGTTGGTGGCGTCGGACTGAGGGTATGAGGCATTTCATGCGTTCTCGGGTCAAGTTGTCCGCAACAGCGTCGATACGTTGTGCATGAGATGTATTCAGGATTGAGGATGCCGACGATTTCACAACTGGTGCGTTTCTCCATGGCGGCGGGCATGTATTTGCTGCTGATGTGGGGTTACATGGTGCTGCCCCATGCGCAATGGTTCGCTGCGTTCCTGGCACTGATAATGGCCACCATGCTGGTCTACTGGGTTACCGAGACGCTGGTCGCGACCGAACTGTCGGTCAAGCCAGGCAGACAGGCACCGCGTGTTCGATCCGGACTCGGGGCTCCCGCCACCGGGCGTCCTGGTATCACGATGCAGGACTGGCAGGAAAAACCCGAGGAGCCGATCGGTGGTGATCTGCGTTCTTCGGCGCCGGGGTTGGAAGCGGCTGTCCTGAAACTCGATTCATTGAAATCGGAATTGATGGTTCAGTACGCTCAATTCGGTCGAGATCAGTCGTTGATCAACAGCAGAGGACTCGGGTCCTGGCACGGAAAAAGGAATTTTCACAAACCCTCATGACCAGTCCCATCGAACCACAGGCATTGAAGGCCATAGCCACCTTGCAACGGCCTGGTAAACCGGACCTGCTGCAACGTATTGTCGACCTGTTCAAGTCAGAGTCGCCTGCCGCTATTGAAATCATACGGCAGGGACTGGATGCGGATGATCTGCAGGCCGTGGGTAATGCGGCTCATGGCTTGAAGTCCAGCAGCGCTTACGTCGGTGCAAGAATCCTGTCGGAACGTTGTCGTGAGCTCGAGGCTGCGGCCCGGGAAGAGAACCATCCAGCCTGCCATGCATTGGGTGATGGTGTGGAGGATCTGTTCGACGACAGTGTCGTGGCACTCGACCTGTACATGGCAAAGGTTGCCTGATGAGCCTCGTGTCTTCACAAGCGTTGCAGATGGAGATGCCGAGCGTGCAGCGCGAGCGTCCCGTCGTGTTGCATGTGGATGACGATATCGGCAGTTTGCTGATGGCCGAAGGGGCCTTGGAAGAGGCCGGATTCGACGTGCTGCATGCCGCCGATGGCATCGAAGCCATCGACATGTATCGGACTCACGAGCCGGACCTGGTCATCATGGATGCCGTCATGCCGGTCATGGATGGCTTCGATGCGATCAAGGGCATTCGCAAGCTGCCCGGCGGTCTGCATGTGCCCATACTCATGATTACCGGACTTGAGGATCTGGACTCGATCACACGTGCCTACGACGAAGGGGTCACTGATTTCCTGACCAAGCCGGTGAACTTCTACATCCTGCCTTACCGAGTGCAGTATCTGCTGCGTTCCAAACTGACGGCCGATGCCTTGCGCGTCAGTCAGTCGAAGCTGGACAATGCCCAGCGCATTGCCAGACTTGGCAATTGGGAGTGGTGCCTGGGTAGTCAGAGCATGTCATGGTCACGCGAGTTCGGCCGTGTTCTGGGCTTGCTGGAAGGGCAGACCGTGGACAACTGGAATGAGTTCCTTGACCGGATTGTCGACGGCGATCGTCAGAGTGTGCGCGTCATGGCCGAGCATGCCGTGGAGGAGAAACAGGCCTTCAATATCGAGTTCTGCGTGCCGGACATGCACGGTGAATCGACACGTCGTATTCGTCTGGAGGCTGAGCCCTATTGCAACGAGGCTGGTGAATGCACTCACATGATGGGCACCATTCAGGACATCACCGAGCGGACCAACGCCCAGAAACAGATTCATGATCTGGCTTATTTCGACCTGGTTACCGGGCTGCCCAATCGTGCCCAGCTGAACGAGCAACTGCGTTACACGCTGAAACTGGCCAAACGCAATCAGGGCAAGTTTGCCCTGCTGTTTCTGGATCTGGATCATTTCAAGCAGGTCAACGATACCCTGGGTCACGATGCCGGAGATGCATTGCTCAAGCAGGTGTCCGGACGGCTGGTCGGTGTGGTTCGCGGCGGCGACATGGTCAGCACGACCAGTGAGAATATCGACTTCGACGAGATCGAATCGCCGCATACGGTCGCTCGACTGGGCGGCGATGAATTTGTCGTGTTGCTCAGCCAGATCAACCGGGCGGAGGATGCGGCTCGCGTGGCAGAGCGAATCGCCAGTTCGATCAGCAAGCCCTACGACATTGGCGAGCAGCGTGTATCGGTTACCACGACCATTGGTATCAGTGTCTTTCCGGCAGATGGTGTGACCTCGGAAGTACTGATGAAGAATGCCGACATCGCCATGTACCACGCCAAGGAGTCCGGGCGTAACGGCTATCAGTTCTATTCTCGCCAGATCCACGAGCAGGCGCTGGCCAGATTCTCGATGGAAAGTGAACTGAAGAGTGCGATAGAAAACGAACAGTTGACTCTGGTCTATCAGCCGAAGGTCAATCTCGATGATGGTAGCGTCAGTGGCGTCGAGGCGCTGATCCGCTGGGACCACGAGGTCTACGGTACGGTAAACCCGACTGAATTCATTCCGCTGGCGGAAGAGACCGGGCTGATACTGCCGCTGGGGCGCTGGGTGCTGTGTGAGGCCACGCGCCAGATGCAGGCGTGGATAGAGAGCGGGCTCGAGCCGCTGGTCATTGCGGTGAATTGTTCCTCTGTGCAGTTCTTGCGCAGTGACATGATTACCGACATCAATACCGCCATTGCCTACAGTGGCCTTGACCCGCATTTGCTGGAAATCGAATTGACGGAAAGCCTGCTTTTCAAGGATATCGAGCTGGGTATACGGAGTCTGCGAGACATGAAGGCCCTGGGAATCCAGGTGGCCATTGATGATTTCGGAACCGGCTTCTCTTCCCTGACCTATCTGAAAAGGCTGCCGGTGGACAAGCTCAAGATCGATCGTTCCTTCGTCAAGGATCTCGGGGTTGATGCAGGGGATGTGGCCATCGTGTCAGCCATCATCACGCTGAGCCATAATCTGAATCTGACAGTGGTGGCCGAGGGTGTCGAGACTCGGCAGCAATATGACATTCTGCACGGCTTCGATTGCAACGAGGCCCAGGGCTTTCTGATCAGCCACCCCATGCAGGCCGACGAAATGCAACAGTGGCTGATTCGTGCCACCAACAGAGACGATCGCAAGGTATCCGGTCTCTAGTGGGTCGATTTTGTCAGCCGCGCTGCCTGCGTTGTTCCCCCTCGGAGTACTCCAGTACGCCGTCGGGTGAACGCCTGGCCATCACGGCTGACAAACTCGCTGAGTGTTACCTTGTTTACCGATCGATCCACTAGTTCTGCACTCGCCATGGTCATGTTGACCGGAGCGCAGCTCTCGGTGACACTGTGTCATTGCAGGCAGGAAAGCGGAACGTGATCGTGAGCAGCAAACACCCGACAGTCTCCTCTCCAGTGGCAGGCTCTTCTTCATTATTGATGGATGAAGATGCCTTTCGTGAAATTCTCGATGAGCGTCTGCCCTTTGCCGGCATGATGGGTATCGCCGTGGATTATTTCGCCGAGGATCATGTGCGTCTGCGGGCGCTGTACGATGAACGTTTTCTGCGTCCCGGCGGCACTATCGCCGGACCCGTCATGATGGGACTGGCCGATGCGGCACTGTATGCGCTGGTGTTGTCACGTATCGGACCGGTGGAGCTGGCGGTGACTACCAGCCTGTCCATCAACTTCCTGCGCAAGCCGGGAACCGCGGATGTGGTGGCCGATGCCCGCATGCTGAAACTCGGCAAGCGACTGGCGGTGGGGGAGGTGACGCTGTTCAGCGAGCACTCCGGCGCTGATGACCCGGTGGCTCATGTCACGGGTACCTATTCCATACCACCACCCGATCAGCGGGGCTGATCGTCTCAAACGCTGTTTGTTGAAGGCCTGGCAGGCCGGGTCGTGATCAGGTGGCGTCCAACTCGTTGTCACCGGATGTCTGTGGCTGCTGGTCGGGCATGCGCCGCCGTTCCAGACAGGCATGCAGAACCGAGAGTTTCTCATCCGGTTTCATGACGCCCCAGCAGCCTATTTCATCAAGGGTGCGCAGGCAGCCTTCGCACAGCTGTCTGTCCTTGTCGATACGGCAGATGCCAATGCAGGGTGAAGGAATATCGGCGTGCATGGTCAGATTCGGTCCGGGGTCAGTCTGCTGTGTTGTCGCTGGCAGCCAGCAAGGCTCTGGCGGCTCTTGACTGCGTGTCGCGCTGCAATTGTTCGCTGATGTAACGGCTGGCTTCGAGCAGTCGGGGGAAGTCAACGCCGTGTTCGATACCCAGGCCGTTGAGCAGATAGACCACATCTTCGGTGGCGACATTGCCGGTAGCGCCTCGGGCATAGGGGCAGCCGCCCAGGCCGGCGATCGAGGTGTCGATGGTAGCCACTCCGTATTGCAGGGCAATCACCAGATTTGCCAGCGCCTGTCCGTAGGTGTCGTGGCAGTGCATGGCCAGTTGTTCAACCGCAATATCATCACCGAGCAGGGTATCGAGCAGACGGCTCGTGCTGCCCGCCGTCCCCGTGCCAATGGTGTCTCCCAGTGAGACTTCATGGCAGCCCATGTCCAGCAACTGACGTGTCAGCTGACTGACAGCCGCAGGTTCCACAGGACCTTCATAGGGACAGCCCAGTACGCAGGACAGGTAGCCGCGTACCGGAATCTCCAGGGCCAGGGCGCGGGCCAGCACCGGTTCGAAACGCTGCAGGGTCTCGCTGATACTGGCATTGAGATTCTTGCGGGAGAAGCTTTCCGTCACGGCGGCGAAGATGGCCACTTCACTGACTTCTGCGTCAATGGCCGCATCGAGGCCTCTCTCGTTGGGCGTCAGGGCTGTGTAACGGGTTCCAGGGCGACGATTTATGCGGTTGAAAACGGCACCCGAGTCAGCCATTTGCGGTACCCAGCGGGGGGAGACAAAGGAGCCGGTTTCTATGACCGGCAGCCCGCTGGCGGACAGCTTGTCGACCAGTGTGGCCTTTTGTACAACGCTCAGGGCGGTCGGTTCGTTCTGCAGACCATCTCGTGGTCCGACCTCCACCAAAGTGACCTTGTCGGGATAGTTCACGCGTTCAGGATTCCGGTTGGGGGGCTGGTGGATGGGACACTCATGCGGAGGATAGCGCGTTACACTCTTGATTGTCTTTTCCACACTCGCAGCTTGATCCATGAAGGTCTTCAATTTCGGCTCCATCAATATCGACATGGTCTACCGGGTGCCACACCTGGTGCAGCCGGGGGAAACCCTGTCCAGTCGCTCGCTTGAAACGGTGCTGGGTGGCAAGGGCGCCAATCAGTCGGTGGCTCTGGCTCGCGCCGGTATCGATGTTCGTCATATCGGTCGTATCGGTGAATCCGATCAGTGGGCTGCCGAGCAGATGAAGGCGGCAGGCGTTGACATGCAGGCCGTGGAGCAGGTGGACGGGCCCAGCGGGCATGCCATCATTCAGGTGGATGACAGTGGTGAAAACTCCATTATTCTGCATGGTGGGGCCAATCAGAGTTTTGATCGTGCGGTGCTGGAGCAACAGTTGGGCGAGGCTCAGGCCGGTGACTGGTTGCTGATGCAGAATGAATGCAACGATATTGCCGAAGCCTTCGATATTGCCCGGCAGCGCAAACTGTCAATCGCCTTCAACCCGGCCCCCATGACGGCCGCCGTCCGGCAGTTGCCGCTGGAGCATTGCGATGTTCTCATCGTCAATGAAACCGAGGCGGCCGATCTGGCGGAATCCGACGATCCCGACAAGGCTCTGGCCATCCTGGCCGAACGCTATCCGAACACCCGCCTGGTGTTGACGCTCGGCTCGCGCGGCGCCTTGCTGCAATTTGAAGGGCAGCAGGTGCAGGAAGCGGCGGTTCCGGTTGATGTTGTCGATACGACAGGAGCCGGTGATACCTTTGTGGGATACTTCCTTGCCGGACTCATACAGGGGCTGGCCGAAAAGGACGCATTGCGGCGTGCCTGTCGCGCTGCAGCCCTGTCGGTAACGGTGGCTGGTGCGACGCCCAGCATCCCGACCCTTGCCGATGTCGACAGTACACAGGACGATTGAACGAAACTGACCATGCACAAGATCATCATTGACACCGACCCGGGTGTAGACGACACCATGGCGATTGCCTATGCCATGGCCCACCCGGATATCGAACTGCTGGGGCTGACGACCGTCTTCGGCAATATCAATATCGATTACTCGACCCGCAATGCCCAGTACATTCTGGACGTGCTGGGCGCCGAGTCGGTTGCCGTGGCGCGTGGTGCCGCCATCCCGCTGGTGCAATCACCGCTGCCACATGCCGATTTCGTGCACGGCAGTGATGGTCTGGGCAATGTCTATCCGGGCAGTCAGCCGGGAGCGCCTGCTGCCAGCGCCGCTGTGCTGCGCAGCGAGGCGCGACATGCGCAACTGGAGCCTGTTGACGCCGCCGATTTCATCATTCAGAGCGCCCGTGAAAACCCTGGTGAAATCACGATCGTGGCAGTGGGGCCGTTGACCAACGTGGCCGAGGCCTATCGTCGTGAACCGGGTCTGCCAGAACTGGTCGCAGGCCTGGTCATCATGGGCGGTTGTGTCGATGAGCCGGGCAATGTCTCTCCGGTCGCCGAGGCCAACTTCCTGAACGACCCACATGCTGCCGATGAGCTACTGGCCGCTGACTGGCCAGCCACCATCGTCGGGCTGGATGTCACTCACCGCATCATGCTCACCGACACCCACCTGAAACAACTGGATGACCAGGCCGGCGAAACCGGAGCGCTTATCTGGCAAAGCAGTCGTTTCTACGTCGATTTCTATACGCAGAGCGGTGCTGCCAAGGGGCTCGATGAGCCACAATGCGCCATGCATGATGCTGCAGCCGTCGCCTATGTGCTGCAACCGGATGCCTTCACCGTTGAAACGGGTGCTGCTCGGGTGGTGCCTGAGGGCATTGCCGTCGGTCAGCTGGCACTGGATCGCAAGGGCTATGCCTACGCCGTACCTCACTGGCAGGATCGCCCGGCCAGTGCTGTCTGCATGACAGTCGATGCAGAACGTGTGCGAGAGCACTTTCTACAGACTATCATCAGTCATCATCGACGTTGAGGGTTAGTCATGAAGACTAAGGCAAGCTTGTACGCCAGCGCGGCTGGCACCTGCCTGTTGCTCAGTGGTTGTGGCTGGGTGGATTCAGCAGGGACTTCGGGCGTGCCGGTCACCGAGGTCTTTCTCGATGACCAGCCGGTGGATGAAGCCATCGTGCTCGACGAGAAAACCATTGGTAACCTTGCGACTGCTCGCAATACCACTGCATCGGGAGAACAGACATTCAGCTGGGGCAGTACGCCGCTGGAGCAGGGTAACCTGGCCATTTGCTCGGACCTGCCGGATTTCAGGGCGGATCTGGCCGCAGGATCGTTGACAGAAGCCTGCACCAATCCGGACGAATGTTCCTTGAATTTCGAACAGTTGGAAACCGATGATCAGCTGGCGGAATTCAACCTGTTGGTACCGGAACTGAGAGCGTCGGTAGGCCTCCGATATCGATTGACCGTCACCGGCAGCGATGGGCTGAAAAACACCAGTGACCATGATTTCTGTCTGATTGCCATCAATGAAGCACCACTGGCCGTCAACGATACCTTTGTGGTACTGGAAGGCACGCGCGAAGTCTTTGCCGCCAACGAATTGAATCTGCTGAGCAACGACAGTGACGATGACGATGTTGGCAACGATGGATTATGGGTCCTGCCCGAGCCTCTGGAGGCTCCACAGAGTGCGGAGTTCTTCGAACTGAGCGAGGACGGGGATGGCAGTTTCATCTACGAGTCGAGCCTGAGCGGTATCGGTGCCGATCAATTCGACAGCTTCGTCTACCAGCTCACTGATGGTGTACACGTGTCCACGGCCACCGCTACCATTCGTATCGTTGCTGTCAATCAGGTGCCGGAGTTGCTGGACGATGTGCCTGAATTGATGGCCACCGAGGGCGAGGAATTCGTGGAGAATCTTGGCCTTTATTTTGCTGATCCTGAAGAGGCTGAGCTGGTCTTCTCACTGGCGCTCGCTACACCCTTGCCCGATGACGGCACACTCACCCTGAGTGAGGATGGTGTTCTGTCCGGGGTTCCCGGTGAAGGGGATGTCGGCAGTCATGTGCTGACGCTGTTCGTCAGTGATGGAGGAGCCGCTCTGGAAACCGATATCACCCTGGTGATCGAGGCGGCGCCCGTGGTCGCCGAGAACTCTGCACCGGAATTTGTGGAGGACACCGTGTTCAATCAGATAATCCCGCTGGGAAGATCTATTCGGCCTGTGATTCCAGAATTCATTGATCCGGATGGTGATACGCTGAGTTACGCCATTGCTGGAACCCGTGTCTTGCCTGATGGTGTCGAGATCGACGAGGAAACGGGCATCGTGTCGGGTATACCAACCGAGAAAATCAATGTGCGCAACTTACGTGTCGAGGCGACTGATCCTTTGGGCGAGACCGCTGTTTCCGATACCTTCTACATCTGGGTGCGATAGATTTGCATGACTCGTAGTGCTACAGCGCCATATCTGTTCGTCAAGCATTCCGCCAACTGGAATGTGGATCGCTGTACACGCTGGATGTCCGATAACGGCCAGGTGGTTGACTGGTGTTACCCCGTCAATGACGACCCCTTTCCAGACCCTCGCGGTTACGCCGGGGTCATGGTCTTCGGTGGTGCCAACAGTGCCAACGATTGTTCCGACTTCGACTGGGTCAGACGCGAGCTGGTCTTTGTCGAACAATGCCTGAAGCACGATGTTCCGTTTATGGGTATCTGCCTCGGCGCACAGATACTGGCCCGCGTGCTGGGGGCTCGAGTCAGGCCGCATGAAAACGCGGTACAGGAAGTGGGTTTTCATCGGGTCGACCCGGTCCCCGGTGAATCGGATTTTCTGCAATCCCCGCTGACCGTGATGCAATGGCATTCGGAAGGTTTCGAGCTACCGCCCGATACCCGGCGCATCGCCACGGGTGAACACTTCCCGAACCAGGCCTACCGGCTGAATGATCGTGTCATGGGTATGCAGTTCCATCCGGAGGTGAACCCGGAGGTGCTGTCCATCTGGCAGGAGCGCAACCGACTCAAGAAGCCGGAGCAGTTCACTGACGAAGAACGTGCCCGCATGATGAGCGATGCTCATCTGCACGATGCCAGTGTGACTCTCTGGCTCGATGGCGTGATGAGAGACTGGACCCGGACCGGATAAACTCCGGGCGCATCGGCTACCATGGCGCAGGGAGGAATTCATGCGCACATATTTCATCACGGGTTCGGTTGTCACTGTCCTGCTGGTCTTGCTGCTGGCACAGCTCTGGTCACCCATCCTCTGGTTGCTTCTGGTCATCCTGCCTCTTATCGGTGTGGGTGTCTTTGACATGGTGCAGGCCGAGCATTCCCTGCGGCGCAATTATCCGCTGTTCAGCCGAGGACGCTGGTTGCTTGAGGGGTTGCGACCCTTCGTGCGTCAGTACCTGTTCGAATCCGAAACCGATGGGGCTCCGGTCTCGCGCATGTTCCGCTCCGTGGTCTATCAGCGTGCCAAGGGGCAGAATGACACGGTGCCATTCGGTACCAAATTCGATACCTACCGTGATGGCTACGAGTGGATCGCTCATTCGATTGCCGCCATCGATATCCATGGCACCGACACCGATCCACGGGTCAAGGTAGGTGGCCCCGATTGTCGTCAGCCTTACTCTGCCAGCCTGTTGAATATCAGCGCCATGAGCTTCGGTTCACTCAGCGCCAATGCCATACGGGCACTCAATGAGGGAGCCGGTCTGGGTGGCTTTGCCCACAACACCGGTGAAGGGGGTCTGTCGACTTACCACCTGGAAGGCGGAGGCGATATCATCTGGCAGATCGGTACCGGCTATTTCGGTTGCCGCACGGCGCAAGGCGGCTTTGATGCCGACAAGTTTGCCGAGAATGCGGTGCGAGATCGGGTGAAGATGATCGAGATAAAGCTCTCGCAAGGCGCCAAGCCGGGTCATGGTGGAATCTTGCCGGCGGTCAAGAATACCGCAGAAATCGCAGCGGCCAGAGGTGTGGAAGAGGGCACCATGGTGGCATCTCCTCCCGGCCATTCCGCCTTCTCGACGCCGCTGGAGATGATGCAGTTCATTGCCAGGCTGCGCGAGCTGAGCGGTGGGAAACCCATCGGTTTCAAATTGTGTGTCGGACGCGAGAGTGAATTCGTGGCCCTCTGCAAGGCCATGGTGGAAACCGGCATCAAGCCCGATTTCATCACGGTGGATGGGGGTGAGGGCGGTACGGGTGCGGCACCGCTGGAGTTCTCGAACTCCGTGGGTATGCCATTGCGTGACGGTCTGGCCTTCGTCTGCGATTGTCTGTCGGGATTCGACCTGAAGAAGGACATCAGGGTGATTGCGGTAGGCAAGATCTTCACCGCCTTTCATATCGTGAAGAATCTGAGTATCGGTGCCGACCTGTGTTACTGCGCTCGTGGCTTCATGATGTCGCTCGGTTGTGTCCAGTCCTTGGTGTGCAATACCAATCATTGCCCGACGGGTATCGCCACTCAGGATCCGAAGCTTGCCAAGGGGCTGGTCATCACGGACAAGCGCTTGCGAGTGCAGCGCTTTCATGACGAGACCGTCGAGCGCGTCAACGAGATCGTGGCAGCGGCCGGCCTGCATACGCCGTGTGAGCTCAATCGAACGCATGTCTACCGGCGCATCAATCAGCATGATATTCGGCGTTACGATCAGCTGTTCCCGTACACCAATGTCGGCAGCTTGCTGCAGGCACCCTATCCGGCGCGATTCGAACAACAGATGGCCGAGTCCGACGTCAGTACCTTCATGCCGGTCAGTTATATTGCCGAGCATGCAGCGGGTATCAAGCAACTGGATGAAGCAGCGAGCGCCTGAGTGTCGGTGCGAGACTCATGGAACGGTAGCGGGCGAGGGTATGCCGCTGTGGGGAGTGATGAAACACTGGCAGGCGAGCGAGTTCAGCGGGCACGAGTGCCCATGAGCAAGGCATTGGAAAATCGAGTGCGGCTGCGAGGGTCTATCGTGTGATTGCTGAATCCAGCAATCTGCTGCTGAACATCTTCATCTACCTGTTGGCAGGCCTTCTGGCGGTGCCCAGTGCCAAGCGCCTGGGCCTGGGGCCGGTCTTCGGTTATCTGCTGGCGGGTATTCTGATCGGGCCCTGGGGTCTGGCGCTGATCCGTGATGTCGAACATATCGACCTGTTCTCCCGGGTCGCCACGGTCTTGTTGTTGTTTCTGGCGGCATTGCAGGCGACACCGGCACGGGTCAAGCGGCTGCTCGATGGCGGAATCACGCTGGGTATACTGCAGTTTGTCCTGACCTCCTTGCTGATCATGCTGGTGGGCATGCTGATCGGTCACCCCTGGCATCATGCGCTGGTGGCCGGGCTGGCTCTGTCCATTTCATCCGAAGCGGTGGCCACTCATGCCTTCAACGAGCGCTACCCGACCGGCTCACCACTGACCGAGGCCGGCCACCAGCTGCTCCTGACGCAGGCGATGGCCATTGTCCCGGTCTTCGTGCTGTTGCCCCTGCTTGGGTTCGAGGCCACCATTACCCAGGGCAGTCCCTGGCCGCGCGTCATCATGGGACTGATGTTCCTCGGTGGCTTCGGTATCTTCGGGCATCTGATGCTGCGTCACGCCTTTCGCTATGTGGTCAGCGTCGGGCTGGATGAGGTGTTTGCCGCATTTGCCCTGCTGCTGACCATCGGCTTGTTGCTGGTGGTGCGTGCCCTCGACCTGCCACTGGAGCTGGGCGCACTGTTGGGTGGTCTGCTGCTGATCCGTTCGGAATACGGGTCTGCCATACGCATCGCCATGCGTCCGTTCAGCGGTCTGCTGGTGGGCATGTTCTTCATCGCCACCGGCATGCAGATAGATTTTGCCACCTTCATTCGCAAGCCGCTGGAGACCTTCGCCCTGGTGGCCCTGCTGGTATTCGTCAAGGCCTGGATCGTGCGCAATATCCTGCGCCACTCCAAGGTGCCGCGACAGCAGCGCATCTGGCTGGCAACCGTGCTGGCGCAAAGTGGCGAACTGGCCTTTGTCGTCATCGCCCTGGCCATCAGCTATCAGGCCATCCCGGACAAGCTGGCGGCGCAGTTGGTGCTGGTGGTGGCTCTGTCCATGCTGACAACGCCCATACTGCTGTTCTTCGCCGCGCGTCGTGATACCTTGCCGGCGCGTCAGCAGACGGGTACCGGTGTGGATGCGGGTGAGACCGCGGATTCGCAGGTCATCGTTGCAGGCTACGGACGAGTGGGGTGCGTGGTCGCCAGCATGCTGCAGGAAAACGGCTTTCGTGCCGTCGTCATCGATCACAGTCCGGACCGATTTACCGCTCTGCGCAACGCCGGTTTTGTCGGCTTCTATGGCGATGCGACTCGCCCCGACCTGCTGGAGGCGGCGGGGGCTGCCCGGGCGGCGGTGCTGGTGATTGCACTGGATGATCCTGAGGCCGCCTCCGATCTGCTCAAGCGAGTGCGACGCGAGTATCCTCACTTGACCGTGCTGGCGCGGGCCGTGGGCACCTCCGATGAACATCGCCTGCTGCGTGACGGTGCTGACAGAGCCTATGGTGAGACATTTGAAACTGCTCTGCTGATCGGCGAAGATGTGCTCGAACTGGTGGGCGTCTCACCGCTGGATGCTCAGGCACTGGCCGAGAGCTTCCGGGATGCGGCCCTGGAGTCGCAGCCCGCACCGGTATCACGAGATTGAATTGCGTCAAGAATGCGTGACGCCAGGCGTCACCAACCAAGGGAATCTGAATTGTCATGAAAGGTAACGATGTGGAATCGCTCACCAAACTGCTCAAGGAGCACGAGGTGGCGTTGTCAGCCGTCAAGGCCAACAAGCTGATGCTGCAGCTGGGTCTGCTCGAAGAGGCAACCCGCGAGAGCGCCACGCGACCGGGTGTCATGAAGAAATACAAGGTTCTGAGCGAGAAGGGGCTCGATTACGGGGTCAACGAAGAAAATCCACAGAGTCCTGATCAGACCTCACCCTACTATTACAAGGACACGTTTACCGAACTGGCAGCCATGCTGGTGGCGGCCAACGAGTCGGCGGGTAAATAGAGTCTCGCTCCCGGCCGATAAAACAGTTTATCGGTGGCGATTTGAGTGCCATTGGTGCCGAAATGTATCGTGCTACACTCGAAACAGGCGGCTGAGACGCTCCCGGTAGCTTTATGGTCGGCAGCTGCAGTCGTTACCAACTCTCAGAGGAACAACACTATGACAATCTCACGCCTTGGCGTAATTGCCGGGATATTGCTGGCTTCCACGGCTGCCTCTGCAGCTGACATTTCGCCAGCAGTCGTGTTTGACATGGGCGGCAAGTTTGACAAGTCGTTCAACCAGGGTGTCTACGATGGCGCCGAACGGTTCAAGGAAGAAACCGGCATTGCCTATCGTGAATTCGAAGTCACCAACGAGACCCAGCGTGAGCAGGCAATCCGCAAGATGGCACAACGTGGCGCCAACCCCATCGTCGGTGTCGGCTTCGCCCAGGCAGGCCCCATGGAGACTGTCGCCAAGGAATTTCCCGATACCAGTTTCACCCTGATCGACGGTGTCGTTGATCTGCCCAATGTGCAGTCAGTGGTCTTCAAGGAACAGGAAGGTTCGTTTCTGGTTGGCGTACTGGCAGCCATGGCCTCCGAAAGCAAGATGGTCGGCTTTGTCGGTGGCATGGACATCCCGCTGATTCGTCGCTTTGCCTGTGGTTACGAGCAAGGTGCCAAGCACGCCGATCCGGCTGTGGATGTGATCCAGAACATGACCGGTACCACACCTTCTGCCTGGAACGATCCCGGTCGTGGCAGTGAGCTGGCCAAGGGTCAGTTCGATCGTGGCGTCGATGTCATCTATGCCGCCGCCGGTGGTACGGGTATCGGTGTCTATCAGGCAGCCAAGGACGGTGGCAAGCTGGCAATCGGTGTTGATTCGAACCAGAACTACCTGCACCCGGGCAGCATGCTGACCTCCATGCTCAAGCGCGTGGATGTGGCAGCGTACAATGCCTTCAAACAGGCGATGGACGGCACCTGGGAAGCGGGCATCAAGGATCTGGGACTGGCCGACGGCGCTGTTGGCTGGGCACTGGATGAAAACAACGAAGCACTGATTACCGACGACATGAAAGCGGCTGTGGAAGCCGCGACGGCCAGCATCGTTGCCGGTGATATCAGCGTTCATGACTACATGAGCGACAACAGCTGCTCTTACTGATCAAAGCTATCTGACCTATATGATGCAGGCAACGCAACGGGTACCGGGTTGTCCGGATCATGGTTGATGACATTGATACAGACGCAGGCGGGGGCACTTCGGTGAGTCCGCCTGCGGTTTCAGCCGATGGCCCGCTGGCCATCGAACTGCGTGGCATATCCAAACGATTCGGTGCCGTTCGTGCCAATCGGGATATCGATCTGAAAGTCGCCCGGGGGACCATCCACGGTATCGTGGGCGAAAACGGGGCGGGCAAGTCCACCCTCATGAGCATCCTGTACGGCTTCTATCAGGCCGACAGTGGCGAGGTGCTCATCAATGGCAAGCCGGTTGCCATTCACGATTCAAGCGATGCCATTGCTGCCGGCATCGGTATGGTGCATCAGCACTTCATGCTGGTGGACACTTTCAGCGTGCTGGAAAATGTCATGCTGGGCGCTGAAGGCAATGCGTTGTTGTCGCACAGTGCCGCTGCCGCCCGCAAGGAGCTGCAACGTCTGGCCGATGAATACCAGCTGTCCGTGCATGTCGATTCACTGGTGTCGGATCTGCCCGTCGGCGAGCAACAGCGTACCGAGATTCTCAAGGCGCTCTATCGTCATGCCGAGATCCTGATTCTCGACGAACCGACCGGCGTGCTGACTCCGCAAGAGGCCGACCAGTTGTTTGTCGTGCTCAATGCTCTGAAGGAGCGGGGCGTGACCATCATCCTGATCACGCACAAGCTGCGTGAAATCATGGACGTGACCGACACTGTGTCCGTGCTGCGCATGGGCGAGATGGTGTCACATCTGAATACCAGAGATACCAGCATGAGTGAGCTGGCCGAACTGATGGTCGGCCGCAAGCTGGAAACCAGAAACTATCATCGAGACGAGCCCCTGCCTGCAGATACCGCCAATGGTATCGAGGTGGTCGATCTGGGGGTCGTGGACAAGACCGGCAAGGCGCGGCTGAAGAACCTGTCCTTCCAGGTCAAGCGCGGTGAAATACTCGGGGTGGCCGGTGTGGCCGGGAACGGTCAGAGCATGCTGCTGGAGGTGCTTTCAGGCATCAAGTCGCCGACCAGCGGACACTTCATCATCAATGGTCAGAAGGTGTCGGCCAATCAGCCGATCAACCCCTCGCAGATGCGCCAGTTGAAAGTACAGCATGTGCCCGAAGATCGACTGAAACTGGGGTTGGTGAAGTCGTTTACCGCCGCGGAAAGTTCGGTGCTCGGCTATCAACGTGCCAACCGTTTCAATCTGCGCGGCATGCTGCGTCTGAGTACCATTCGCGCTGCCTGTCGGCGACTGATGGAAGGGCTCGATGTGCGGCCCGCTGACCCCAATCTCAGATCATCCTCGTTCTCCGGTGGCAACCAGCAGAAGCTGATACTGGCGCGTGAACTCGAACGTCAGCCGGAAGTCCTGCTGGTGGGGCAACCCACCCGCGGTGTGGATATCGGTGCCATCGAACTCATCCACGAAAAGATCATCGAGATGCGGGACAAGGGTTGTGCCATTTTGCTGGTGTCGGTCGAACTGGACGAAATCATGAGTCTGGCCGATCGCATCATTGTCATGTACGAGGGCCAGATCGTGGCGGAAGTCAATGGGCGTGATGCCAACAAGACTCAGTTGGGCCTGATGATGGCCAATGCACATCAGGATCCCGCGGCATGAGCATCAATACCAGTAGCATTCCTCTGCCGGCCTGGCTGGAGATCGGCCTCATCCCCGTGTTGAACATCATCATGGCGCTGTTCTTTGCTGGCCTGATCATGCTGGCCATTGGCGTGAATCCGGTCGAGGCCGTGGGCATCATGATCAATGGCGCCTTCGGCTACGATGAGGCCATCGGTTACACCTTGTACTACACCACCAATTTCATCTTCACGGGACTGGCCGTGGCGGTTGCCTTCCATGCCAATCTGTTCAATATCGGCGGGGAAGGGCAGGCCTATATCGGTGGTCTGGGGGTCGGTCTGGTGTTCCTGCTGCTCGACAAGTACCTGCCGATGATCCTGCTGATTCCACTGGGCATCATCGCTGCCGGGCTGTTCGGTGCTGCCTGGGCGTATATTCCTGCCTGGTTGCAGGCACACCGTGGCAGTCATATCGTCATCACCACCATCATGTTCAATTTCATTGCTTCCTCCATCATGGTGTATCTGCTGGTGAATGTGCTGATCAAGCCGGGGCAGATGTCGCCGGAGACTCGCCAGTTCGATGAATCCGCCTGGTTGCCCTTCATGCACGATGTGCTGGGCTGGTTCGGTATGGAGGTGACACGTTCGCCTCTGAACCTGTCGCTGGTGTTTGCGCTGATCTGCTGCGTGTTCGTCTGGGTCTACATCTGGCGCACGCGTTGGGGGTATGAGCTGCGCACCTCGGGTCAGAGTGAGGCGGCGGCGCGCTATGCGGGTATCAAGCCCAAGACCGTCATCATCACGGCCATGTGTGTCTCCGGTGCGCTGGCAGGCTTCGTGGCCGTCAACGAAATCATGGGCGTGCATCATCGTCTGCTGCTCAACTTCACTGCCGGCTACGGTTTTACCGGTATTGCCGTGTCGCTGATGGGGCGCAATCACCCGGTGGGCATCATCATGGCCAGTCTGCTGTTCGGTGTGCTGTATCAGGGAGGGGCGGAGCTGGCCTTCGAGATCCCCACGATTACCCGTGAGATGGTAGTTGCCATTCAGGGACTCATCATCCTGTTCTCCGGTGCACTGGCGCTCATGCTGCGACCCTGGGTCGTGAAGGTGTATCTGAAATTCAAGCCCGTTGACGAGGTGGTGCCTGCCTGATGGATGCGCTCTCCGGATTCTTCGCCATACTCGACGCCACCCTGCGGGTGTCCACTCCACTGATTCTGGCTGCCATGGCCGGGCTGTTTTCCGAACGCTCCGGCATTGTCGACATCAGCCTTGAAGGCAAGATGCTGGCATCAGCCTTCGCGGCGGCGGCGGTTGCGGCCGTCACCGGCAGCGCCTGGCTGGCGCTGGGTACCGGCATACTGGTAGGCATTGCGCTGGCTCTGGTGCACGGCTTTGCCTGCATAACCCACCGTGGCAATCAGGTGGTCAGTGGTCTGGCCATCAATATCCTGGCTTCCGGTCTGACCGTGGTCCTGGGCATCGCCTGGTTTGCCCAGGGTGGGCAGACACCGTCGCTGGGCAGTGATGCGCGCTTCATGCCGATGGAACTGCCACTGGCCGAGGCAGCGCGCTCCGTGCCGGTCATCGGGCCTTTTTACAGCGACGTGATCAGTGGTCACAATGTGCTGGTGTATGTGGCCTGGCTGGCCGTCTTCGCCACCTGGTGGGTGGTCTACCGCACCCGGTTCGGTCTGCGCATCCGGGCTGTGGGTGAAAACCCGCTGGCCGTGGATACCGCCGGGCTGTCCGTCAGTCGCCTGCGCTACTCCGCTGTAGCCATCTGCGGCGCCCTGTCCGGTATTGCCGGCACCTATCTGTCCACCGCACAGAATGCCTCTTTCGTGCGCGAAATGACTGCCGGGCAGGGCTATATCGCCCTGGCCGCGCTCATCTTCGGCAAATGGCGGCCCGTGCCAGCCATGCTGGCCTGTCTCATGTTCGGCTTCCTCGATGCCGTCGCCATCCGCATGCAAGGCGTCTCATTTCCACTGATCGGCGAAGTGCCCGTGCAGGCCATCCAGGCCTTGCCCTACGTACTCACCGTCATCCTGCTCGCCGGCTTCATCGGCCGCGCCACCGCCCCCAAAGCCGTCGGCATCCCCTTCCTCAAAGAACGCTAGCGGCGCTAGCGGGTCGGACCATGGTAAGTTGTTGATTACCAAGTAAATGGCAAGAAAAACAGGCTCTTGCCAGCCCTTGTATTCCCTTTTTAAGCCCCGAAATGGAGGGTTTAAGCGTGCTGGCGGGTCGGACCCTGCCAAGCAGTTGATTAGTAAATAAATGACGAGAAAAACCAGCGCTTTTCAGCTCTTGAATCCTCGTTTCAGCCTCGAAATGGAGGCTTGGGACCGTGCCTGAGCAGGTATGGCCACCCCAGGGTTTTTGCCCACAGCGATCAATCTCAGCATTTGGTGAGGCACATGAATCAAATGCCAGGCCATTGACCGTTAAATCTATCGCCACTGCTTATCGAGAAGAGCTCTTTAGATCGTTAAATCGGCAATTCCCAGCCATGAAACAGTAGATCAGGGCGCCTACACGGCCTTTGATTGATGAATGTTTTAGAAAAATCAAGGAGTAATGGTGGTCCGACCCGGGGGGGATGTTTGGTAGACTGGGGGGATCGAATGGTTAGTGGGTTTTGTGGGGTTGATGAACAAGATTTTGTTGTCGTTGCCGGTGGATCAGAAAGTCGGCATAGCGTTCTCCGGTGGTCTGGATACTTCAGCAGCCATTGCCTGGATGAAACAGAAAGGGGCTGTGCCTTACGCCTATACCGCTGACCTTGGCCAGCCGGATGAGGATGATTTCGAGGATATCGCGTCACGCGCTCGTGCCTATGGCGCCGAAGAGGCGCGTACGGTCGATTGCGTCGATGTGCTGGTGAATGAAGGCCTGATCGCCATCATGTGCGGTGCTTTCCACATCGAAAGCGGTGGCAAGAAGTATTTCAACACCACACCATTGGGTCGTGCCGTCACAGGCACCATTCTGGTGCGCGCCATGCTCGCCGACGATGTGCATATCTGGGGCGACGGTTCGACCTACAAGGGTAACGATATCGAGCGCTTCTACCGCTACGGCCTGATGACCAATCCTGACCTGCGCATCTACAAGCCCTGGCTGGATGCGGACTTCGTGAAGGAGCTGGGTGGCCGTGCGGAAATGAGCGAATTCCTCAACGCCAACGGTTTCGAATACCGCGCCAGCAAGGAAAAGGCCTACTCCACGGACGCCAACATTCTGGGCGCCACGCACGAAGCCAAGGACCTGGAATTTCTCGACCGCGGCATGAACATCGTCGAGCCCATCATGGGTGTGAAATTCTGGGATCCGGCCGTCGAGATCGAAACCGAACAGGTCAGCGTGACCTTCGAAGAAGGCATGCCAGTCGCTCTGAACGGCAAACGTTTCGGCTCTGCGGTCGAACTGTTCAAGGAAGCCAACGCCATCGGTGGTCGTCACGGTCTGGGCATGTGCGATCAGATTGAAAACCGCATCATCGAAGCCAAGAGCCGTGGCATCTATGAAGCTCCCGGCATGGCGCTGCTGCACCTGACCTACGAGCGCCTGCTGAACGGTATTCACAACGAAGACACACTGGACAACTACCATTCACTGGGACGTCGCCTGGGCAAACTGCTGTATCAGGGCCGCTGGTTCGACCCGCAGGCACTGATGCTCAGAGATACACTGCAGAAATGGATCGGCGCCAGCGTCAACGGTACCGTCACGCTGGAACTGCGTCGCGGTGACGATTACACCCTGTTGAACACGGAAAGCGATTCTCTGACCTACGCGCCTGAAAATCTGTCGATGGAAGTGGTTGAAGACGAGGCTTTCAGTCCTCTGGATCGTATCGGGCAGCTGTCCATGCGCAACCTGGATATCAACGATTCGCGTACCAAGCTGCATGCCTATGCGGCCAAGGGCGTGTTGCCATCAGGTGGTGCGATGAAACAGCTTCTCAGTGACGACAAGAACTGAGCCACCGACCGAGTATAATAATACAGCTGTGGGTAGCAACGACACATCAGCGACAGACAGTTCGCTGCAAGTCCCACAGCAACCCGGTCCTGTCCGCAGCGACTATCGGCAGCTGTTCCTGACCGATACGCCGCTGCTGGACGTCAGGGCGCCCGTTGAATTTGCAAAGGGCGCCTTTCCTGCTTCCGTCAATCGTCCCTTGATGAATGACGAGGAGCGCCATCTGATCGGCATCCGCTACAAGCAGGCCAATCAGCAGAGTGCGATCGCGCTGGGCGCACAACTGGTAACACCGGAGCTGCGCGAACAACGTGTTGCTGCCTGGGCCGAATTCGCCCGCGAAAATCCGAACGGTGCTCTTTATTGTTTCCGCGGAGGCTTGCGCTCGCGGATCAGTCAGCAGTGGATGAAGGAGGCAGGCATCGACTTGCCTCTGGTGAGCGGCGGCTACAAGGCTCTGCGCACCTTCCTGATGGAAACCCTCACCGAACTGTGCTCCAGCCTGAAGCTGGTGCTGGTCGGTGGCCGAACCGGTAATGGCAAGACTTTGCTGATCAAACGTCTGGGCAGCACGGTCGACCTGGAAGGGCTGGCCAATCATCGAGGCTCGAGTTTCGGTGGCATGGCCAGTGTACAGCCGAGCAATATCGACTTCGAAAATGCAGTCACCGTCGAATTGATGAAGTTGGCTGAAGCCGGACAGCAGCAGGTGCTGCTGGAAGATGAAGCTCGTCTGATCGGGCGAGTCTGTCTGCCGGATACCCTGCGAAACGCGATGCAGGAAGCACCGATTCTGATTCTCGAATGCGATATGCAGCAGCGCATAGAAAACTGCTTCGACGATTACGTGCCTGATCTGCTGCAGCGCTACCAGTCCAGTCACGGCAAGGAGGCGGGCTTCAATGCTTATGCCAATCATCACAGAGACAGTCTGTCACGCATCCAGAAGCGCTTTGGCCCGGTGCGTTACCAACACGCTCTGGAATTGCTGAACATTGCCCTGCAGCGCCATGAGCGCAATAGTGACACCAGTGGCTATGCTGGATTCATCGAATTCATGCTGCGTGAATACTACGACCCGATGTACGACTACCAGTTGAGCAGAAAGCAGCACCGAGTCATGGCGCGCGGTACGGCTGATGAATTGCTCGACTGGGCTGCGCAAAAGTGAACAGCGTACCGATTGTGCGTGATGTCTGCCTGGTCGGCGGCGGTCACAGTCATGTTCTGCTGATTCGGCGTTGGGCAATGCGCCCTTTGCCTGGCGTCAGGTTGACGCTGGTATCGAGTAGCTCGATGACACCCTATTCGGGCATGTTGCCCGGCCTGATAGCGGGACACTACAGCGTCGATGAAATCCATGTCGATCTGCGCAAACTGTGTGCCTGGGCGGGCATTCGCTTCATCGAAGAAACCGTCACGTCACTGGATCTGGCAGCGCGACAAGTCGGCTTTGAATCCCGGCCTGTACTGGAATTCGATGTCTTGTCTCTGGATACCGGCAGCACGCCGGATCTGTCGGTACCGGGAGCCGAAGAACACGTCACACCGGTAAAACCGGTGCACAACTTCAACGCTCGCTGGCAGCAGATTCGGGATCGCCTTGATTCGTCGGATGAGGAGCGATTGTCCATCGGTGTCGTCGGCTCGGGAGCCGGAGGATTCGAACTGGTGACTGCCATGCGACATGTGCTGGCCAGTGATCAGGCAAAGTTGTACTGGTTCCTGCGCGGTGACATGCCGTTGTCAGGCCGGCCGGCGCGAGTCGGTGAGCTGGCCCTGGCTGCAGCCAGACGTGCCGGTATCACGGTGATCACACAGTTCGATGTGGTTCGTGTCGAACACGATCGACTGATTGCGGCAGATTCGCGCGAAGTCGAACTGGATGAAATCCTCTGGTGTACCGGTGCTGTTGCACCGGACTGGCCGGCGGCATCCGGTCTGGCCGTGGATTCCCGCGGCTTTGTCAGTACCAATGCACACCTGCAAAGCGTATCCCATGATTTTGTCTTTGCCACCGGCGACATCGGTACCCAGCGCGGCACGCCCAGTGCCAAGGCTGGCGTATTTGCGGTACGCCAGGCACCGTTTCTGTTCGAGAATATCCAGCGTTATCTGCTGGGAGACAGACTGAAGCACTATCGACCACAGAAGGACTTTCTGAGTCTGATGGCAACGGGTGAGAAGCGCGCTATCGCCAGTCGCGGGCCACTGGCCATCGAGGCCGACTGGGTGTGGCGCTGGAAGGATCATATCGACAAGGCTTTCATGCGCAAGTTCAGTGAGCTGCCTGCCATGAATCTGAACCCGGGCACTCAGAAGTTGCCTGATGCCTTGCGGGAACGCTACCTTGACGCATCCGGTGCCGGCCAGGCCCGGGCTGCCATGCGGTGCCGGGGTTGCGGTGCCAAGGTTGGCGAACGGGTGCTGGAACGTGTGTTGTCACACCTGCGCGCCAATCGTCAGGGCAGTACCGCGTCACCACTGTCGCCAGCCGGTGATACCGCGGTGCTGGATCTGCCAGGAAAGACTCTGGTCCAGTCGATCGATCACGTCAACGCCATTGTGGATGACCCTTATCTGCTCGGGCGCATTGCTGCGTTGCATGCGCTGAGTGATGTCGTGACCGTTGATGCGATGGTTCATTCTGCGCAGGTGATTGCAACGGTGCCTGCCGGTACGGAGCTTGTCGTCGAGCGAGACCTGAAACTGATGATGGGCGGGCTGCTGGAAGCGCTGGATGCGGAGCAGTGCCAGCTTGTGGGTGGGCATACGGTGGAAGGCGATGAACTGTCACTGGGGGTCGTTGTAAATGCACTCCTGAATGAGGACAGCAGTGCCGGGGCCACTCACGGACAAGCGGGAGTTCGTGCCGGTGATGCGCTGATCCTGACCCAGCCATTGGGAATCGGTACCGTGTTCGCAGGGCTCATGCAGGGCCGCACGCGCGGCCCGGATGTCGGCAAGGCCCAGGCACACATGTTGACGAGCAATCGCCCGGCGGCGGATATCCTGCGATCGGCAGGTTCGAACTACATGACCGATGTGACCGGGTTTGGCTTGCTGGGCCATCTGCAGCGATTGCTTGACGGTCTGCAGGTCGGGGCGCTTGTCAGGACGTCTACTGTTCCGACGCTGCCGGGAGTATTGCAACTTGCCGAACAGGGTGTGCGCAGTTCCCTGTGGCCCGAGAACCGCCAGGTGCTGGATTCGATGAGTGTGAGTGCTCATCTGTCATCGGCGCAGTTGTCGATTCTGTGTGACCCACAGACCAGTGGCGGTCTGCTGGCGGTGGTGCCCGAGTCCGCGCAAGCTGCCTGTCTTGAACAGTTACGTGCCGCAGGCTATCTGAGTGCTGCGGGAATCGGTGTCATAGCCACATCGGCGACAGTGTCGGTGTCCTGAATTCCATTGAAGAGACGAGTCTGATGAACAACACCCTGTTGTGGCTGCGTGCTGAATCCAAGGCCTTCGAAGAGCGCACCTTGCTGACACCAGCGGTGACACGTGAGCTACTCAAGGCAGGCTACGAGGTGGTTGTCGAGCGCAGCGTTGCACGCATCTTCAATGATGAAGATTATCAGGAGGCAGGTTGCAGACTCGTGCCGGAAGGCAGCTGGCAGGCAGCTCCTGCGCATGCCTTCATTCTGGGGCTCAAGGAACTGGATCCTGTACTGGGACCGTTTACCCGGCGTCATGTGCATTTTGCGCACGTCTACAAGCATCAGAATGGCTGGCAGGAAACGCTGACCGCCTTCGCGCGAGGCAAGGGCACACTCTACGATCTGGAGTATCTGGTGGACGACCAGGGGCGCCGAGTGGCGGCGTTCGGTTACTGGGCCGGATTTGTCGGCGCTGCTACGGCCGTGCTCGCTTGGGCGGGACAGGCTCTGGGCAAGGAGCCGAGCCTGCCAGCCTTGCAGGCCTGGCCAGACAAGAATGCCCTGATAGCCGAAGTGCGTGAGCAGTTGGCGCAAGCTCTGTCGCAGGGAAAGATACCTTCCGCCGCAGCGACAGACGCTGACAGCGACGCAAGCTCTGCTGCACAGTCGGATGATTCTGCGAAAGCCGGCCCAAGCGCTCTGGTCATCGGTGCATTGGGTCGTTGCGGCCGTGGTGCCTGCGAACTGCTGGAGGCGTGCCATGTGCCAGTGACGCGCTGGGATCAGGCCGAGACCGCAGCAGGTGGGCCGTTCGATGCCGTACTCGAGCATGAATTGCTGGTGAACTGCGTGTTCGTGAATGCGCCCAGCCAGCCATTCACGACGCGGGAACATCTGCAATCGGCATCGCGCCGTCTGAGTGTCATCGCCGATGTCAGCTGTGATCCCACGGGCGAGTTCAACCCCTTACCGGTCTATCAGGACTGCACCACCATGGACAAGCCGGTTGAGCGACTTCTGCCTGCCACGTCGGCTGCACCGGCTCTGGATATCATTGCCATCGATCATCTTCCCTCACTTCTGCCCAGAGAAAGCAGCGAAGACTTCTCCTCACAGATGCTGCCGCACCTGCTGGGCCTGAAGGAGCCCGAGACCGGGGTCTGGAGCCGCGCTGAGGCGGTGTTCCAGCAGTATCGTGATCTGGCTATCGGGCAGTAGGCCGCGCCGTACAGGGAGCCTGCCTGTCGCTGAACTGATCAGTGCCAATGGCAGCGGCTCCCACTAGTGTGCTCGGATACCCCTACAACAAGGCCTCGATATCACTCACCAGCTGCCTGCCCGTCGGCAGAACCGATGACCCGTAATGGGCAACCACCTTGCCGTTCCTGTCTATCAGGTATTTGTTGAAATTCCAGCTCGGGTAAGAACCTGTCGCGGCAGCCAGATCACGGTAGAGTGGATGGGCATTGCCTGCCGTGACATGGACCTTCTGGAACATGGGAAAGCTCACGCCATAGTTGAGCTCGCAGAATTCTGCTACCGCCTCCTCGGAATCGAGCTCCTGCCGAAAATCCTCGGACGGAAACCCCAGCACTTCAAACCCTTGTTGCCCGTAACGCTCGTGCAAGGTCTCGAGTGATTCGAACTGGGGTGTGAAGCCGCATTTGCTGGCCGTGTTGACCACCAGCAGAACCTTGCCGGCATGCGCTTCACACA
>CBDUIJ010000030.1:0-29706 GCA_965367215.1 uncultured Granulosicoccus sp. | reverse complement strand
ACAGCACGTCGCGCACCGAGGGCTTCAGGCGACAGGCAATCAGGGCGGCGGCGGTGACAATGAAACCGTCGACCAGTATCGGCATGCGGTGTGCCGGTGCTTCGAGCATGGCGCCGACCAGTGCCGCCACTTCCAGACCTCCAGCCTCCCGCAGGCATTCCAGCGGATCATCGGTCATGCCAGCGAGCCTTTCCATGACTTGCCCGACCACGACCTGCTTCCAGGAATACTGCACGTCGTCCACACCGGTGCCGCGACCGGTGGCGGTCTGTGCATCACAGCCACACATGAGACCGGTAAGAACGGCCGCCGACGTGGTGTTGGCGATGCCCATCTCTCCCAGCCCCAGGCAGCGTTGTCCGTCGGTGACGGCACGCACGACCGCTTCACGGCCCACCTGCAGCGCCTTGTCCAGCTCTTCATGCGACATGGCAGCCTCTTCCAGCATGTTACGGCTGCCCGCCCTGACCTTGCAGTCAAGCACGCTCTCCAGATGGCTGAGATCCGAGGCCACACCAACGTCGATCACTTCCAGCGAGGCACCGGCGCTGGCAGCCAGTGCATTCACGGCGGCCCCACCTGCCGCAAAATTGGTCATCATCTGTGCAGTGACTTCCACCGGAAAGGCACTGACACCGGCGGCCACCACACCATGATCAGCACCGAAGACAATGATGCGAGCCGGGTCTACCTGCGGCTGCAGTGTGTTCTGCACCGTTGCCAGTTGCACGGCGAGTGCTTCCAGCAAACCCAGAGAACCGGGTGGTTTGGTCTTGTTATCGATGCACGTCTGCGCATCTGCGGCAATGGATGACATCAATCAGTCCTGCAAGCTCACTCTCTTGCCAAGCAAGCGCTGAACATGTTCGTCAACGGTTTGCCGATCAGCATCACTCATGCGAACGAAGCGCGCTCGATAGGTCGGCGAATCGCTGCGTGCGACCTCCGGTGAATCGTTACCGGACAGAATCAATGCGTCCGTACCAATGCGCTGCCCGCTGGGGAACAGCGTCAGGGTCAGACCTACCAGCTCACCCGGCTGCAACAGCAGGCTGTCTGAAAACCGGACCCCGCCGGCCGACAGGCTCACCTTGTGCGTCGGTTTGACCGGCGCTGTATCGCCACCGAGCAGCAACTCGCGGATACGCTCTTCCAGAGCATCGATGTAACCGGCCACTTCCGGATGGTCCCTGCAGACCGCCGCGTACCCCTCCATCTCGTACTTGTCACGCTTGCGCACCGATTTTCTTGCCGGTGCCGACACAGCCTGGCCTGCTGCCGGCAGATCCGTCAGGCGTTCGATATGCAGGGCTACAGCGTCCTGCACACGCTCGCTGGCGCGTCTTTCCGATGATTCGTCTCTGCCCTTGTCTGCCTGATCTGTCATGTGACTGCCTGTAGTGAATGCCCGGTTCTCACCCGAGGTGACGTACTCTCGCCAACTCGAATCACGCAATGTTCATCCCTGTTGCCCTGTTTTAGCTATACTTCCGCACTGTGTCTGCCGTCCCGGTAGCTCAGCTGGATAGAGCAGCCCCCTCCTAAGGGGCAGGTCGGGGGTTCGAATCCCTCCCGGGACACCATACACAACGGCAGCCGAAGCTGCCGCCGTGCAGTGAAGCTGCCTACTTCCCCTTCTTCTTGTCCAGCTTGGCAAAACCCTGATGGCTCAGTGTTTCCGTCTGGTCGAGTCGAGGATGTGACGTTCTGAAGGCGTGATGCAAATCCTCTTCCTGGTCCATGGCCAGCAGAGTCGACTTCAGAACATGAATAGCGGCCAGCACATCACCCGTATGTCCCGATTCTGAAATCGTGTGCATGTTACGTGTGGGGAATCCGATGGAAGTTGCGGCGCTGTCCACACTGGCCAGTACCGAGGCCATGCCGTCTGTACCGGTATCCCGGCCACTGACATCGATCTGCATGGGAATGCCTTCACTGATGGCGGCCTTCTTGATACGGGCATTGAGCTGCTCGCTGACAATGGCGCCCGTGGTTAGCGTGAAACCCTTGCCCATCTCCAGCGGTTGCATGTTGCGATCACCGATACCCGGCGCCGCCACATAGTCATGGTTCACATCGATCGCGATCAGCACATCGGGGGCCATCTCACCGGCAAGCACTCGGCTACCGAATCGACCGATCTCTTCATGAGACGCGACCGCGTAGAGCACTCGAATGTTCTTCGTGTCACCGGCTTCGGCAACCAGCTTGGCGACTTCGGCAGTTACAAAGCAACCCAGACCGTTGTCCAGATAGGCACCGTAGAAGGTATCAGGGCTGAAGCCGCGCTTGATGGGACGGTCCAGCAGGATCGGGTCACCCGGCTTCAGGCCCAGACGCTTGATCTGGTCAGCCTTGTTGTCGCCATGAATCTGCAGATCCAGATACAGGGAGTTGGGGCGAATGCCCTTGTCACCGGTGCGCTGCGCCGGATCCGAGAAGTGAATGGCGCCCATGGCCTCGATGGTGCCGCCCTTGAGCGAACGGTAAGCGCCCGGCTCTTCCGGATTCTCACTGAATACCGTGACCTCATGACCAATCAGGGTGCAAGGCAGAAAGGAGTCGCTGTTGACATAGATCTTGCCGTCGCTGCCGATCTTGCGCACCTGCATGCGAATCTTGTCGGCATGACCGACCAGCATGACGCTGAAGCGCTCGTCTTCACCCGGATGCGAGTCCCACACCACGCCGGCGTTACCGACAAACTGGTGCATTTCCCAGTTGGAAGGCATGAAGCTGTCGAAATACGGCTTCAGAACGCCCAGTGTCATCGCCGACTCCAGGCCCACCGGGCTGGGAGCCGCAATGATGTCGCGCATGATATCGAACTGCTCGTCCGGCATGGGAGTCGACCAGGGATTGGCTTTAGTCATGATGTAGAAAGGATTCTTTGTTGAATACGGAAAGTGTGAAGTATACCTAGCGACCATCCGACTGGATAATGTTGCCGTGCATCCAGCTCTGTAACGGTCAGGGTGTCTGCGTTGCCGATGCCGCTGGCGCCACCGGCTTTGCCGTACCACGCTGGCCGATGGCGATGCCCGCCAGGATCAGCGACAGTGCCACCCACATGACAATAGTGGGTTGCTGTGACAGGAATAACCAGCCCCAGAACACGGCAAACAATGGAATGAGATAGCCGACATTCGACATGAAGACCGCGCCATTGATCTGCACGATCTGTGCGCGTAACACATAGGCGATGGCCGTCGGTCCGATTGCCAGGACCGCCAGAGCGCCTGCGGTATGGGTCTTCCAGGCCTGCTCCCAGGGTGGACTCGTTACCAGCAGAATGGGCACCATCACGACGCAGGCGGCCACCAGCGTACCGGCCACCAGCAACAGCGTCGGCATGCCTTTCAATCGGCGGATCAACAGTGATGACATGGAGTAACAACACCCTGCCGCCACCACGGCCAGCATGCCACTCAGACCGCCGCCTCCCTGCGCCAGCCCCTGACCCAGAAGCACCACAACGCCCAGAAATCCCAGCACCAGACCGGTGAGCTTGGGCCAGGTAAAACGGTCGTCATGCGTCATGAAATGCGAGAACAGCAGTGTGAAGAACGGCGATGAGGCCAGTAATATCGCGGTGGTCGCACTATCGATGCGCAATTGCCCCCACCCGATCAGGGTAAACGGCACGGCGCTGTTGAGCAGGCCGATGGCCGCCAGCAGCATGACCGAGCGGCGGTCCAGCTTGACCGGCAGATTCATGCTGCGGCAGACCAGGCAGAGAACGATGGCCGCCAGCAGCACCCGGTAGGTGGCAATGGCCACTGGCGTGAAATCATCCAGTGCCACCGCATTCAGCAGAAATGAGGAACCCCAGATGGCAGCCGCCGTCAGAAGACGCAAATGGTCGCGCAACAAGGGTTTTCGCAAAGTCGTCCCGTTAAGCTCTTGCAAGGTGTGACAACTGCTCGAAAAAATAGGAAATGGGCAGGCATAATGCCAGCACTACTCCATCTGCACATCCTGATGAAAAAAAATTCCCTGAAATTGACTCTTGCCCTGCTGTTCACAGCAGCACTGGCAACAGCCTGCGGCGGCTCCAGCAGCTCCGGCGGCGGTACCGGTGGCGGCACCGGCGGTGGTACGGACGGCGGAAACACGGGTGGCCAACCCTCCGACGACACCTCCGCGCTGAGCCATGCCGGCAAACCCTTGCCGCAGAACCCTGTCAACCCGGCAGATACTGCGCTGTACTCGGACGTTGGACGCGCCAAGGCAGCCGCCTTGCCCGACACCCTGGCAGTGGTCTACGAAGTGGTGGAAAACCACGGCGGCGATGCCTTCCCGTCAGGCAACCCCAGCTGTCAGACGCTGGCGGCCGAGTACGCCTCCTGCAGCGTGACCAATCTGCACATCAAGGACGCCAATGGCGTGCTGAACGATGGCAACTGGAAACTGTACTTCCACAGCATTCGCAGAATCCTGCGGGTAGACAGCGAAGAATTCAGCGTCTCTCTGGTCAATGGTGACCTGAACTACCTGGAACCCACCGAGGCCTTCAACGGCTTTGATGGCAACGTCAAGACGATTGGCCTGGTCACCGAATTCAATCACCTGATCGAGTCGGATTTCATGCCACGTTACTGGCTGGTGCGCGACAACGGTGATGTCACGCTCATCGGCAATACCGATGAAGACACCGATGAGTCGGCCTATTCGGTAGCCATCACGGGTGACAATGCCAAGTCCTACAACGGCGAGCCAACACCGGTAGCCTCGGCCAGCAGTCGCTTTGCAGCCAATGGCGATGCACAGGCTGCTGCTGACACGCTCACGGCAGAAGAGATCCAGGCCCGCATCATCCCCCGCCCGGCCAGCATGACCCTGGGCAGCGGCACACTGAACATCGGAAATGGCTTCTCCTTCAATGGTACCGACCTGTCTGCTGACTCGGTGGCCGCACTGCAGGCCCGTCAGGCGCAGTTCATGGGCACCTCCGCAAGCGTACCGCTGAGCGCGACCATCAACCCTTCACTGACCGTCGGCAGCTACACACTGGACGTCACGGCCAGTGGCATCAGCCTTGTCGGTGCCGATGAAACGGCCCTGTTCCATGCGGCACAGTCGCTACTGGCGCTGGTACAGCCCGGTGTTGGCACCCTGCCGCTTGTCAGTGTTCAGGATGCGCCGCGCTTCGACTTTCGCGGCATGCATGTGGACGTTGCCCGCAACTTCCATTCGGTGGAATCCCTGCAGAAACTCATGGATCAGATGGCGGCCTACAAGCTGAACAAGCTGCACATCCACCTGACCGATGATGAAGGCTGGCGCTTGCAGATCCCGTCCCTGCCCGAACTCACCGATGTGGGTGCGCGTCGCGGCTTTGCCCTCGACAGCGATGGCAATGTCACCGAAACGGCCAGTCTGATGCCGCAGCTTGGCTCAGGCCCGTTTACCAGCAATCAGGGTAGCGGTTTCTATACCAGCGCCCAGTTCGTCTCCCTGCTGCGCTACGCGGCTGCTCGCAAGATCGATGTCATCCCCGAGTTCGACATGCCGGCCCATGCTCGCGCAGCAGTAGTGGCCATGCGTGCCCGTGCGGTGAACCTTGGCGATGCCGATGACATCAATGTCCGGGTCGACGATCCGGCAGATACCTCGCGCTACCTGACCATTCAGCACTATGACGATGGCATCCTGAATCCGTGTGTTCCAGGTACCTACAACTTCATTGAAACCGTCATCAACGACGTGAATGCCATGTATCAGCAAGCCGGTCTGGAGCTGGAGGTCTTCCACATGGGCGGTGATGAGGCGAAGAACGTATTCACCGGCGGCGGTTTTCAGGACGTCAATGCTGGCGACAAGGTCTCCTACCGCGGCAACATCAACCGCAGCGAGTGGGATTTTCCCTGGGAAAACTCACCAGCCTGTGCAGCCTTGATCGACAGCAACCCGGGAATCTCTTCACGTGAAGTGCTGCAGCCCTACTTCGTCAAGGAAGTGGCTCAGCGTGTCGCTGCCGCCGGTATCCCTGCGCTGTACGCCTATCAGGATATCTACGACGATCTGGATGCCAGTGACCTTGCCACACAACGTGCAGGCGTCGGCTACTGGGAAATGCTGGCGACCACTTCCGGCTACAACAACATCAACGGTTTCTCCAACCGCGGTTATGAGACAGTCGTATCGGTGCCGGACTTCCTGTATTTCGACTTCGCGCAGGAAGCCAATCCCGAAGAGCGTGGCTACTACTGGGCGACTCGCTTCACCGACACCCGCAAGGTGTTCGGTTTCGCACCGGAGAACCTGCCGCAAAACGCCGAGACCTCGGTCAACCGCGAAGGACGCAGCTGGAGTGCTACCGGCGATGTTGCCAATCAGGGCTTCCTGGGCATGCAGGGTCATTTGTGGAGCGAGACCATTCGCACACCGGAGCAATTCGAGTACATGCTGTTCCCACGTGTGATTGCCCTGGCCGAACGGGCCTGGTCTAAAGCGGATTGGGAACTGGATTATGTACCTGGCCAGACCTTTTCCGGCGATACCAACCTGGTCGACAAGACGGCTCTGACCAATGACTACGCAGGCTTTGCCGCGGCTCTGGCCGTCAAGGAACTGCGCAAGCTCGATGCTGCCGGCATCCGTTACCGCATTCCGGTACCTGGTGCCAACACTGCAGGTGGCGCGCTGGTGATGAACAGTGAACTGCCGGGCCTGCCGCTGGAATACTCCACCGATGGTCAGAACTTCTCGGCCTATTCTGCTGGTACATCGCCCAACGGTGCTGTGGTTGCCATTCGTGCCCGTTCTGCCAACGGTCAGCGCATTGGTCGTGTCGAAACCCTCACTCAGTGAGATGAAGAAGAGGCATGCCCACCGCTTGTCGGATGGGCATGTCTGATCGAACCGGCTGATGCGCCCCAAGGCAATCAGCCGGTGCCTCTCAAGGCAGATTTTCCATCGAGTGACGACCCCTCGGCACCGCCGCGAGTTACCCGGCAACAAGCGTATCCAATCGACATTGTTTTACACACTGCCTGTGAACTCGCCAGCAGTTAGTCGGCAAGTTGTTACACACGTCCCTTTCCGTGTGCCGATTGCCCATCGGTTTTCGGAATCCGCATTCATGGATGCAGGAAGTTACCGATACACGTATTGACAGACGATTTGAAGATGGCCGGACTGACTGGACGCCATACTGCCCAACCTTCTCGTCACACGATAAAAATAATAAAAAAGTGAGTCGAGCCAATGCGCTTCACAAAGTTTCAGCAAGTTCGCAAGAACTTGTCCCGGCACAGACCCCTGACAAGTAATCCGTCAGAGACTCGGCCACTTGTCATCCTGACCTCGGCGATGCTGATCGTCCTGTCAGGCTGCGCGCGTGCCGACCCGCCGGAAATGTTTGTCGCCGACCCTGCCCTGCTCAATGATTTCACCGATTCCCTGCCCACTCACGGCAGCACCGGTGACTATCACTACGAAATCATCCAGGGTCTGGCCATCTTCGAAGGGGATATCCTGCTGGGATCGGTGGATACCGACGGCTCGATTCCACGCAACATGAGCGCCCGCGGACTGGCCAGAGAAGATGCTTTCGGCCGCTGGCCTGACGGCATTGTTCCCTACATGCCTCCCACCGGCAATTCAGCCATCCAGCAGGCCAATATCGAACTGGCCATCGAGCACTGGATGGAACGCAGCCGCATCACCTTCGTCGAGCGCACGGAGGAAAATGCCGAGCAATACCCGCACTATCTGCGCTTTGCCAGCAGTAACGGCTGCGCCTCTTATGTCGGCATGCAAGGTGGCGAGCAGTCAGTCATGGTCTCCGACGGGTGCACGCCCGGCAGTATCATCCACGAGATCGGCCATGCACTCGGACTGTTCCACGAGCACACACGCTCGGACAGAGACAGCTATGTACAGATCAACTGGGACCAGATAGTCAACGGCAAGGACATCAACTTCAAGCTGCAGAACGTCGGCACTAAAAATTACGGCCCCTATGACTACGGTTCCATCATGCATTATGGTGAGTATTTCTTCAGCAACAGCACAACCCCCACCATCGTCGTGCCAGATGGTGTCGAAATCGGTCAGCGCATCGAACTGAGTGACATCGATGCCAGCTCTGTCGATCAGATGTACGCCACCGATCTGGCGCTGTTGCCACCGAGCGACATTCAAAGCGGCGATAGTCTGGAGCTGGGCATCACGGTGCTCAATCAGGGAAACCTTGGCGCCAATGAAGTACAACTGGTGGTCAAACTCGCAGACGACACCATCTGGCAGGGCGTATCGGGAGATACCAACTGGGAGTGCCTGAACTACAGCTCCGAGCTACGCTGCACACGTCCGACCATGAGCGAGAAAACCGAATCGCGCTTTACCATTCTTGCCGATCCGGGTAGTGCCACAGCCGACGATGTCAAGATCCTGCTGACCGCGAGAACCATGGACCCCGCCCTGGACAACAATCATTACAACGACGATGGCTCTCTGAGCGCGGAACCTGTCAACAATGACGCCAGAAGTATCAGCAACACATCCCAACAGGAAGCGGACGATCAGGAGACCAGCGAGCCGGTAATAGCGATTCCTGCTGTCGCAGCAGCCCAGTCAAGCGCGGTTGCCAGCAATGATGCCTCGGCTGGTGGTTCGGACAACGGCAGCCTGTTCCTGATGCTGCTGAGTCTGCTTGGCTGGCGCGTCTACCGGACGACCAGCCGGCAATAGGGCTAAAATGCTCATCATCCACCAGTGACAGTGCATGATGACAGACGCAAAACCACTATCCGTCATGGTTTCCGCCGGTGAAGCCTCCGGCGACGCCCACGCGGCCCATGCCATCGAAGCCCTGAGCGATCAGGGCGTCGCCTTTTCCAGCTTCGGCATGGGTGCCGATCAGCTACAGGCCGCCGGCACGGAGCTGATTGTCGACTGTCGCGATCTGGCCGTCATCGGCATTGTCGACGTGCTGATCAACTACCCGCGCTTCATGAAGCGCCTGGCACGACTGCGCGACACCATGCGCCAACGCCGGCCCGATGTCCTGATGTTGGTGGACTACCCGGATTTCAACCTCAAGCTGGCAGAAACGGCGCGCGAGCTCGGTATTCCGGTGCTGTTCTACATCAGCCCCAAGGTATGGGCCTGGCGAGCAGGCCGCGTCAAACGCATCAGCAAACTGGTCAATCACATGGCCGTCCTGTTCCCGTTCGAAGTCGAGATCTACCAGAAGGCCGGTGTGCCGGTCAGCTACGTTGGCAATCCGGTGGTGGCCGATGCGGTATCGCCCTATACGGCAGCTGAAGCCTGCGATCACTTCGGGCTTGATAGCGACAAGCCTGTGGTCTCATTGCTGCCGGGCAGCCGCACCGGTGAAATCAATCGCAATCTGCCCGCCATGCTCGCCACAGCCAGCCTTATCGCGCAGCGCCTGCCTGATTGCCAGTTCATTCTGCCGGTTGCCCCTACCCTGGAAGAATCCTTCATCAAGGACAGCCTCGGCGATAAGGCACCGGAGAAACTGACGGTCGTCACCGGAAATTCGCGCAATGTCATGCGGGCATCCGATGTGGCGCTGGTCGCCTCTGGCACGGCAACGCTTGAGACCGCACTGATGGGCACCCCCATGGTGGTGATGTACATCATCAACAGACTCAACTACGCCATCATGAAGCGGCTCATCAGCATTCCGGATATATCACTGGTCAATATCGTGGCAGGACGGCGCATCGTGCCCGAGTATGTCCAGGACGCAGCAACTCCGGAAGCCATGGCCGATGATGTGCTGTCGCTGTTGCAGGATGAGGAACGCCGCCAGACCATGCTGGAAGATCTGCAGGCACTGAAAATCAACATGGGAGACAGCGGCGCATCCGAACGAGTGGCCGACCTGATCGTCAGGCTGGCCAACCGGAAAGCCTGACTGGCGGCAGGGATCGGAAATCAGAGCAATATCCCGGGACCGACAATCGAAGCAACTCCCGAGGGCATGACCCCGGCCAGGCAGCCGGTCGATCGTCTACCTGACCACGCCTCGTTCGCTCTTCTCGATGAAGGCGATGAGTCTGGCCACTTCCGGAAACTCGGCCGCTTCAGCTGACAATGCGGCAACAGCCTTGTCACGCTCACCGTGATTGCGCAGCAGCAACATATAGGCGCGGTGCAGCGCACGGATGGTCGGTTCACTGAAGTCGCGTCGACGCAGGCCGTTCTTGTTGATGCCCTTGCCAGTGGCGTAGTTGCCAACGGCCATGGTGAATGGCGCAACGTCCCGGTTGGCAACGGAGTTCAGCCCGACAAAGGCATGTTCCCCAACCTCGCAGAACTGATGCACACAGGCAAAACCTGCCAGAATGGCATGATCGCCGACCGTCACATGACCGGCCAGAGACGCGCCATTGGCCATGACGATACGGTCTCCGATAATGCAATCGTGAGCCACGTGGATGTACGCCATGAACAGATTGTGATTGCCGATACGGGTGATGCCACCGCCGCCAACCGTACCGCGGTTGATGGTCGTGAATTCCCGGATGGTATTGCTGTCACCAATCTGCAGCTCTGTCACCTCACCGTCGTATTTCAGATCCTGAGGATCATCACCGACAGAGGCAAACTGGAAAATGCGGTTGTTGGCGCCAATGCGGGTCACACCCCGGATGACGACATGCGGACCGATGGTGGTGCCGCTACCTACCGTGACGTCGGCGCCAATGATGGAATACGCACCCACTTCGCAATCGTCGGCGATGCTGGCACCCGGATCAATGATGGCAGTGGGATGGATCACTCGTCGATCTCGTTCTTGGCGATGAGAATTTCTGATGAACAGGCCAGTTCACCATCCACGCGTGCGGTGGCGTCGAACCGTGAGATACCTCGGCGACTCTTGGTGAGAGTGACTTCGAAATCAAGGCGATCGCCGGGAATGACCTGGCGCTTGAAGCGCGCATTGTCGATTCCGACCAGCAGGTACAGGGTCTTCTCGCTGGGATAACCGCCCATGCTCTTGAAGGCCAGCAAGGCAGATGCCTGAGCCAACGCTTCGAGAATCAGCACACCCGGAAAGATGGGCGACTGCGGGAAGTGACCGGTGAAGATCGGTTCGTTGAAGGTCACATTCTTGTATGCCTTGAGCGACTTGTTTTCCTCGAAGTCGGTCACCCTGTCCACCATCAGAAACGGGTAACGATGTGGCAGGTACTTCAGGATCTCACGAATATCATCCACGGCAGTTGGCATCCCAGAATTGGCAGAGTCAGTCAGTTTCTTTTTGATTTTCCAGACGGCGAATACGCCGCACCAGTTGATCAAGCTTCCCTAGAGTAACAAAACTGCGTCGCCACGCCTGTTCTGGCTGCAAGGGCATGCCGGATCCGTAACGTCCGGCAGCATCGATCGAGCGTGACACCAGTGAGGCCGCGTTGATGATCACATTGTCTGTTATCGCGATATGGCCGACGATGTTGCAGGCACCCCCGATCTGACAGTTGCGGCCGATACGAGTGCTGCCGGCAATACCGGTACACCCGGCAATGGCGGTGTTCTCGCCGATCTGTACATTGTGGGCAATCTGGATCTGGTTATCGAGAATCACCCCATCGGCAATGATGGTCGGGTCAATAGCCCCACAATCTATGGTGGTATTGGCGCCGACATGCACCCGCTCACCCATGAGTACACCTCCGGTCTGCTGGATCTGCTGCCAGCCTTCCGCCGTCGGTGCATAACCGAAGCCTTCGCTGCCGATGACCGCACCGGACTGGACACGGCATTGCACACCCATTTGCACCTTGTCGTACAGAGTGACATTGGCGAACAGACGACAACCATTGGCCAGGTGGACCCGGTCTCCGATGCAGCAATTTGCACCGATGACCACCCCCTCGCCAATCGTGCTGTAGGCACCGATGACCACGCCCGGTCCGATATACGCAGAGGCTGCGACATCGGCCGTCGGGTCGATGCAGGCGCTGGCGTGCACCTGGGCCTGCAAGGGCGTCTCGGGCGTCAGCAACCAGGAGGCCTGCGCATAACTGGCGTAAGGGTTATCGCTGACCAGACAGTTTCCGGGTGCCAGCGATCGCATGGATTCCGGCACGATGACCGCGCCGGCCTCGGATGCTCGCAGTGCTGCGGCGTAGCGGGGGCTGACCACAAACGCCAGCTCACTCTGGCCGGCACGATCTATCGGTGCCAGCCCGCTGATGGAACACTCGGGGTCACCGTGAAGCTTGACCTTCAGAGCCTCGGCCAAGTCTTGCAGATTCATTGGTGTGTGGCTGGCAATCGGGTTCAGTTGGCTGATTTCAGACGGGCGTTCTCGCGTTCCAGCGACTCGAGAATACGCTCCGTGACATCAATGCGCTTGTTGGCGAACAGTACGCCATCGCTGATGATCAGATCGTAGTCCTGCTGTTTGCCGAACTCGGCAATGGCTTCCAGCACCAGAATACGGACATTCTTGAATTCGTTGTTCTTCTGGATATTGAGCTCTTCCCTGAAATCCTGCTCGCTGCGCTTGACGCGGCGCTCCAGCCCACGGGTCTCCCGATCCAGCTGGGCCAGTTCGGCCTCGGTCAGCTCCAGGCTGGTATCGGCCATGCGTGCTGCCAGCTCGGCCAGCTGAGCGCGCTGAATCTCGAGCTCCTTCTGACGTGGTGCGAACTCGGTTTCCAGGCGACGCTCGGCTTCCAGGGCCTGAGGTGCACGATCGATCAGGTACGGAATATCCACGAATCCGATGCGAGAAAGTGCAACTCCCTGCTCATCGGCATGGGCGATCGAAAGCGTACCGGGAAGTCCCCCGCCCCATACGGCCGCCATGGCCAACAGCATCAGCCAGATGGCCTTGCGTGGCTTGCTCTGCATATCGTTCAACGGTTGACCCCTTGAGGTTGACCCTGATGAAAAGTCACGATTCATGGCTAGAAAATGGAGCCAATCGTGAACTGGAAATTCTGCTTCTCGTCCTGCTCCTGATCGTTATAGGGGTTGGCGAGACTGAATGTCAACGGCCCGACTGGCGACAACCAGACGAACGCAATACCGTAGGAACCTCTGAACTCGTCCACATCGAACGAATCCGTGTCTGCGAACACATTACCGAAATCGGTGAACAGACTCAAACGTGTTGCACCCGGCTCTTCCACAAACGGTGGTGGAAAGATGACTTCCACGGTGCCCAGTGTACGGTAATCGCCACCGGCAGCATTGTCACGACTATCGCGAGGCCCGAGGCTGCCGGTATCGTAACCACGCAGCGTTCGAACACCACCGGCATAGTAACGATCGAAGAACGGCAAGTTGTCGAACTCGTCATAACCATAGCCCGAATCGACCCTGAGCGTGGTGGAGAATGTGTAGCGATCCGTGATGGCCTGGTAGAACTCCAGTCCGTAGCCGAGCTTGTAATAGGTGTAGTCACTGCCCGGAATGGCCGCTTCCAGTGACAATCGATGCACCGAACCGTCGGTTGCGAAAACCGTGCGGTTACGGGTGTCATAGGTGAAGCCGAGGTTCAGATTATAGGTGTTGAAGGTATCACCCTCTTCCTCGATGAAATCCAGGATCTCATCCGGCGTCTCGCCAGTCGTTCCCAGCTCTGTTCTCTCGTAGCCTGCTCCAATTCGGAAGGTGGAGAATTCGCTCATCGGTACACCAAAGCGCACACTCGCTCCGCGGGTACTGGCCAGGTAGCGCGAGGTCGAGCTCTGGTTGCTGGTATCGGTCTCTCGAATGAAGGCCCCTACCGTGCGGCTGATACCGTCATCGGTAAAATAAGGGTCCTGGAATGTCAGAGACAGCTGTCGGGTTGTATCCGAGTTGTCGAATGAGAACTGCAGGCTTTCACCGGTACCGAACAGATTGTCCTGCTGGAAGGCCAGATTGACCGTCGCGCCGCCGTCACTACCGTATCCCAGACCGGCACTGAAGGAGCCTGACTGCCCTTCCTGCACGGTGATCTCCAGATCCACCTGATCATCGGTACCGGGCACTCTGGGCGTACGAATGCTGACGCTCTGCATGAACGCCAGGCGCTGCAGACGAATTCGGGAACGATTGACCAGTGCCGGCGAGAAACGGCTGCCTTCCAGCTGCCGCATTTCACGGCGCAGCACTTCGTCGCGTGTCTTGTACTGACCGGTAAAGGTGATGCGTCGCACATAGACCCGCTTGCCCGGCACGATCGCGAACGTCAGGCCGACATCGCGTGACTCATCGTTGATATCCGGCAGCACACTGACGTCGGCAAAGGCGTAGCCGTCCTGACCGAGACGATCATTGATGGCATTGCTGCTGCTGACGATGTCCTTGCGCGCGAAGATATCGCCTTCCTTCACCTGAATCAGCGAACGCAGCTCGTCCAGCGGAATATCCACCTCGCCTTCAAGCTTGATATCACGCAGCGTGTATCGCTCGCCTTCCCGGATATTGATCACGATGAAGATATCGCGCTTGTCCGGGGAAATGGATACCTGAGTGGAATCCACTTCGAAGCGAATGTAACCTCGATCCTGGTAGTAGGAACGCAGGGTCTCGATGTCTGCTGCCAGCTTTACCTGAGAATACTCATCGGCCGAGCTGAAGGGGTTGATCTTCTTTTCACTGGACTGCAGCAGGTCGAGCAGGGTTTCTTCATCATAGGACTCATTGCCCACGATATTGATGTGCTCGATGCGGGCCACCGCACCTTCGGTGATGGTGATGTCCAGAGCGACACGATTACGCTCCAGGTCTTCCACCTTGATGTCGATTTCACTGCCGTAGTTACCGCTGCTGAAATACACCCGTCGCAGCTCACGCTCAACGGTTTCCAGTATCGAGCGGTTGTAGACCCGACCCAGCGCAATGTCTGCCTGACGCAGCGACTTGGTCAGCTCCTCGGTATCGATCTTCTTGTTGCCATCGATGTTGATACTGCCGATGGCCGGTCGTTCGACGACTCGCACTACCAGCGTATTGCTACCGCGTCGCTTGACCACGACATCACTGAACAGTCCGGTCTCGTACAGTGCACGCAGAACCCGGGCACTGTCCGCTCCCACGACAAAACGGTCTCGATTGCGGATCGGCAGGTAATTCAGGATGGTGCCCAGATCGATACGCTCGTTACCCTCGATGACGATGTCAGCGACCACGAAACTCTCGCCCACCGACTGGCTCGAAGAGCGCAAGGCAGGTTCCTGCGCGCGCACATTGACCGACGCCAGGGCCAGCAGTACCAGCAGACTCAGGGATGACAGTAGAAAACGACTCATTGGAACAGTCGCCATAGATCGTTGTAGAAAGCCAGAAACATCAATGCGCCCAGTAAAGCGATGCCAACTTGCTGTCCCATCATCTGAGTTCTTTCAGACAAGGGCTTGCCGCGAATGGCTTCGGCTGCAAAATACAGTAAATGCCCACCGTCGAGCATGGGAATGGGCAACAGATTGAGCACCGCCAGGCTGATGCTGATCAGTGCAATGAAGTTGATGTAGTGATCGATACCGATGCTGGCCGACTGACCTGCATACTGGGCAATGCTGATCGGGCCGCTGATGTTATCCAGAGAAGCCTGGCCCAGCAACAGCTTGCCCATCATGCGCAGTGTCAGCGCCGACATGTCCCAGGTGCGCTCGAGCGCCTGGCCGAATGCCGCCAGCGGTGGATACTTGACCACCACCTGCGCCTTCTTTGCCAGAGACGCGGACTGATTTTCCATCACGCCGATACGGCCGACCGTCTCGGTGCCCAGCTCGACCGCTTCCGGCGTCATGGTCAGCGGCAGGCGTTCACCGTCGCGCAATACCAGCAGCTCCAGGGCGACGCCCGCGCTGGGTCTTACATGCTCCACCAGCGAGCGCCAGCTGTCCACGGACTCACCATTGACTGACAGTATGCGATCCCCTGCGAGCAGGCCGGCAGCTTCCGCGGCACCTCCGGCAATGACCTCGCCGATGATCGGATCGACTTCCGGCCACCAGGTGCGAAATCCCAGATTGGCAACGGCATCGCCATCCGACTGCAGCATGTCAGCCTGCGTCACCGGCAGGCTTCGCATCTTCTGCTCACCGCTGACGCTCTCGACTTCGATCTGCAACGGCTCTGAAGCATTCAGTGAGGATTCAAGCAAGGCGATGCGTGCATCCGCCCAGGTCTGGGTCTGCTGACCATTGACCGACACGATGCGATCCTCGTACTGGAAACCGGCTCGCGCTGCCGCAGAATCCGCCAGCGGCTCACCCACCAGGGGTGCAACACCACTGATGCCGATCATCATCACGATCCAGTAGGCGGCGATGGCGAGCAGGAAATTGGCCACAGGACCTGCCACGACGACGGCACTGCGTGCCCAGAGAGGTTGTTGATTGAATGCCCGATGACGTTCGCCTGCGGACACACTGCCCTCGCGCTCGTCCAGCATCTTGACGTAGCCGCCCAGAGGAATGGCCGCGACCACGAATTCGGTGCCGTCGACCTTGCCGGTCCGGCGGAAAAGCGCCTTACCGAAGCCGATGGAAAACCGCAGCACTTTGATACCCACGCGCCGGGCTACCCAGAAGTGACCGTACTCGTGAATGGAGATGAGTATCCCCAGCGCCACCAGGAAAGCGAGCGCACTGACGACTACGTTACTGAACATGTAAACATCATTGCCAAGAACTTGATTGAGGGTCAGGCCGCCGCCTGTGCAATCAGACGTTGGGTCGTGCCACGCGCGATGGAATCTGCCTCAATGATAGTGCTCAAATCGGTGGCGGGGGATATTTTTAAACACTCCAGTGTTTGTTCAACAAGCGCCGAGAGTTGTAAAAATGCAACAGTTCCATTCAGAAAAGCATCCACGGCTACCTCATTGGCGGCATTGAGAATAGTGGGTGCCGTGCCCCCTGCACGCTGTGCTTCGAAGGCCAGTCGCAGCAAGGGAAAACGTACGGTATCAGGCTTCTCGAAATGCAAGCCGGATACCTTGAAGAAGTCCAGTGCCTCGACCCCGGAATCGATGCGCTCGGGCCAGGCGAGCGCGTGTGCGATCGGTGTACGCATGTCAGGCCGCCCCATCTGCGCAATGACCGAACCATCGGCATAGCTGACCATGGAATGAATGATGCTCTCCGGATGCACCACGACCTGCACATCATCGACGTCAACAGAGAACAGCTGACAGGCCTCGATGACCTCCAGACCCTTGTTCATCATGGTGGCTGAATCGATCGAAATCTTCGGTCCCATCGACCAGTTCGGGTGCTTCAAAGCCTGTTGCGGCGTTACAACAGCAAGCTCTTCAAGCGTAAGATTTCGTAATGGACCACCCGAGGCTGTCAGCAATATTTTCACGATTCCTTCGGTGCTGACCCCTGATTCCGTCGCCGGCAGACTCTGGAAGATGGCATTGTGCTCGCTATCCACCGGCATGATGAGTGCACCGGAGGCCTTGGCGGCCTGCATCAGCAGCTGCCCGCTCATGACCAGCGCTTCCTTGTTGGCCAGCAGCAGCCGCTTGCCGGCCTCGGCTGCGGCCAGTGTCGAGAGCAGACCGGCAGCACCGACGATGGCTGCCACGACCGTATCCACAGCGTCATCGGAGGCGACGGAATTGAGTGCCTGGGTACCGTAATGCACCTGCACGTCCAGCCCTTCTCCGCGACACAAGGTCTGTAATTCGCTGGCGGCTTCGGCCGAACCCAGCACCGCATGAACCGGGCGGAAACGACGACACTGTTCGAACAGATCCTGCACGCTCGAATGCGCCGTCAGCGCGTGGACCGAATAGCGATCCGGATGACGGGCAATGACGTCCAGCGTGCTGGTGCCAATCGATCCGGTAGAACCCAGAACGGTTATCGCTCTCACAGCCAGACCCAGACGAAAGCGAAGACCGGCAAGGCTGCCACAACGCCGTCAAGACGGTCGAGAACACCGCCATGCCCTGGCAGTAGCTGGCTGCTGTCCTTGACGCCCGCAGCACGCTTGATGCGGCTTTCATAAAGATCGCCCAGTACGGAGACCATGGCAGCCAGCAGTGTTGCCACCAGCAACTTGAAGCGATTGCCATCGGCAAAATCGGCGGCCAGCATGACGATCAGCATCAGCAGCCCCGTGGCCACCAGGCCGCCATACACCCCTTCCCAGGTCTTGCCGGGGCTGATGGTTGGTGCCAGCTTGCGATGCCCGAAGCGACGTCCACTGAAATAGGCGCCGATATCCATGGTCCAGACAATGCACAGGGCATACAACAGAAGCCAGCTGGAGGCCTCCGGCGCGAAACTGCGCAGATACTGGATGGCCACGGCCGCAACCACGAACACCAGCAGCCCGATGGACAGCAACACGGAATCGGGTGCCGCCATGGCAGGCTGCCGTGGCGAGAGGTAGAACAGCGCGGGTACGGACAGCCAGAACAGCATACCGAGCAGCATCAGCCACTGGATCCACGCTGCACTGTAGGGCAGATAAAGCGCTATCAGCGACACCACTGCGACCACGGCGGCATAAGCTGTCTGTGCATCTTCGTTGACCAGACCACTCATCCGGCCCCATTCCCAGGCACCTGCTGCCACGATGAACCCGAGGCCCAGAGCAAACACGTCGATGGAGGTAAAGATCAGGCCGGCACTGAATACCAGCAGTAGAACGACAGCCGTGATGATGCGAGTCTTAAGCATTGGATCCAGTTACCTGTTCGCCTGTTTGCCCGAAACGGCGTTGACGGCCGGCGTAGAACTCCAGCGCCTTTTCCAGTTCGGTTTCGGAAAAATCCGGCCATAGAACATCGGTGAAGAACAACTCGGTGTAGGCCAGATGCCACAGCAGGTAGTTGCTGATACGCTTCTCCCCACCCGTGCGGATAAACAGATCCGGCTCCGGAATACCTGCCAGGGATACGTGTTTGGAGAACAGGTCGATATCGATGGCATCAGGATCCAGCTTGCCGTCCTGGACCTGGTGCGCCAGTTCTCTGGCTGCATTGACAATATCCCAGCGTCCGCCGTAATTCACGGCGATGGCCAGTTCCAGCCCGGTATTGCCCTGCGTGAGCTCTTCGGCATTATCCATCTCATCCTGCAACTTCTGCTGGAAGGCCGAGCGCTCACCGATGAAGCGGATTCGGACATTGTTGTCACACAATTTGCCGACCTCGCTCTTCAAGGCCCGCAGAAACAGGTCCATTAACAGCCCGACCTCTTTCTGAGGCCGTTTCCAGTTTTCACTGGAAAAGGCAAACATCGTCAGCGCTTCTATACGCTGCCTGGCACAGGCTTCGACGATATCGCGCGTGGTACGAAAGCCGGCCTGATGGCCTGAGGCGCGCGGTCTCCCGCGCTGCCGCGCCCAGCGACCATTGCCATCCATGATGATGGCGACATGACGGGGACGAGGAGTTTCGGAAGCTGACACTGAAGAATCTCGATGCAGGACGTGGGCTGATGGCCTCGCTGACTGAACGAGGCCATGGGAGATACGAAACGCGCCTGTCAGACTTCCATCAAGTCTGATTCTTTCTTGCTCAATACCGTATCGATTTCCTTGATGGCCGCATCGGTGAGTTTCTGTACGGACTCTTCACCCTTGCGCAGGTCATCCTTGGAAATCTCCTTTTCCTTTTCCAGCTCCTTCAGGTCGCTGTTGGCATCACGTCGAATGTTGCGAATGGCAACCCGAGAGTTCTCTGCCTCACCGCGCACCATCTTGACCATATCACGACGTCGTTCTTCGGTCATCGGCGGCACAGGGACACGAATGACGGTTCCGGCGGTGTTGGGGTTCAGGCCCAGATCGCTGTTGATGATGGCCTTTTCAACGGCCGGCACCATGGATTGTTCCCAGGGCGTCACCGTCAGCATGCGGGCGTCTTCGATATTGACGTTGGCAACCTGACTCAAAGGTGACTCGGCACCGTAATAGTCAACCTTGACGCTTTCCAGCAAGCTGGGGTGGGCACGGCCGGTACGCATGCGAGAGAGATCGTTCTCGAGCGCTTCAGCAGTCTTGCCCATGCGAATCTTGGCATCTTTGAGAATATCGTCAATCATGGCTGCTACCTGTTTAGTCTGTTTGCTTGACAGTGGTTCCGATATTCTCGCCCATGATCAGGCGCATCAGGTCACCGCTGTTATTCATGTTGAAAACCTTGACTGGCAGATTGTTTTCGCGACACATGACAATGGCCGTGGTGTCCATGACACCCAGACGCTTCTGTACTGCCTCGTCGAAACTCACGGTGTCATATTTCACCGCATCATCATGCTTCATGGGGTCCTTGTCGTAGATCCCGTCAACCTTGGTGCCCTTGATCATGACATCGGCACCCACTTCCACGGCGCGCAGACTGGCGGCGGAATCGGTGGTGAAGAAAGGATTACCCGTACCGGCTGCAAACAGCACGATACGTCCCTTCTCCAGGTGACGAACGGCTCGCCGGCGGATGTAGTCCTCGCAAACGGCGTTGATCGGCAGTGCCGACATGACTCGGCAGTAGGCGCCCAGGTTTTCCAGAGCATCCTGCATGGAGAGGCAGTTGATGACTGTTGCCAGCATGCCCATGTGGTCGCCGGTGACCCGGTCCATACCCGCTTCGGCAAGGCCTGCACCGCGAAAGATGTTGCCGCCGCCGATGACCATTGCCACCTCGACACCCACATCACTGATGGCTTTCACTTCACCGGCGAGACGCCGGATATAGACAGGATCGATCCCGTAGTCCATGTCCCCCATCAGCGCTTCACCGCTGAGTTTCAACAGGACTCTATCAAAGGCTGGACGTGCAGTTTCCATGCGAGGAGGACTCTTCTATTTTGCATCGGACCGACGCGGGTCCGGACACGTTGATACAAAAAAGCCGGGACAGGCCCGGCGTCGTCGCTACAATTCTAATGCGTCAGGATCGTAGCGCACAAAAAAATTCTCGGTTTTCACTTATCGTTACCATTCGAGGCTCGAAAAGTGAACCGGTCCGGCATGGCAAAGCCCGCCGAACCGGTACCCGGAACTGTTTACTCGCCGCGAACCTGTGCCATGACTTCCTCGGCAAAGTTCTCTTCCTTCTTCTCGATGCCTTCGCCCACTTCCAGACGATTGAAGCTGACAACCGTTGCGCCTTTTTCCTTGAGCAGCTGAGCGATGGTCTGATCAGGATTCTTGACGAATGGCTGACCTACCAGCGTGATTTCTGCCAGGTACTTGCGAATACGACCGGAAACCATCTTCTCGATGATTTCAGCCGGCTTGCCACTCTCTGCAGCTTCTGCCGAGAAGATGGACTTTTCCTTTTCCAGCAGTTCGGCAGGAACGCCGGACTCGTCAACACAGACGGGCTTGCTGGCTGCAATGTGCATGGCAATGTCGCGTGCCAGTTCAGCGTCGCCGCCGTTGACTTCGCAAACCACACCAATGCGTCCACCGTGCGAGTATTCGCCGTACTGGCCACCGGCGCTCTTGCCTGCAGCACAACGACGTACCTGAATGTTCTCGCCGATCTTGGCAACCAGTGCCTTGCGAGCTTCTTCCACGGGCTGGCCATCGATAACCAGTGCATCAACGCTTTCGGGCTGCTGCTCGAGTACCGCACTGACAACCTTGTCAGTGAAGGTGATGAAATCTTCTGCCTTGGCGGCGAAATCGGTCTGGCTGTTGATTTCGACCATACCGAAACTGCTGCCATCGTCGCTCAATTTGATGGCTACAGCGCCTTCAGCGGCGGTATTACCGGACTTCTTGTCGGCTTTGGCCAGACCTGAAATCCGCATGGCTTCCACTGCAGCGTCCATGTCGCCGTCAGCTTCCGTCAGTGCTTTCTTGCATTCCATCATGCCGGCGCCGGTGCGCTCACGCAGCTCCTTAACCATGCTTGCCGAAATGGCCATGTACATTCCCCTTAGAAATCTGTTGCCGGACGGCGTTGGCCGGGTCCGGACTTGCTATTGAAAGTTGGTGGTGTAACCCAGCCGACTGGCCGGGTTACGAACCTACACATGATTTATGAACGGCTCCTGACGGAGCCGTCAATCAGCGACTACTTCAGGCTGCAGGAGCAGCGTCGTCGCTGGCAGCAGCCGGTGCAGCTTCTGCAGCTGGCGCAGCTTCTGCGGCAGGTGCGGCTTCAGCAGCCGGTGCGGCGGCTTCGGCTTCAGCCGCAGGAGATGTGGCAGTTGCCACTTCAGGCGCAGCCTGTGCGTCAGCAACAGCCGCTTCTTCAACGTCCATCTGACCGGAAGAGCGCTTGCCGTCCTGAATGGCATTGGCCATGGCTTCCACATACAGCTGGATGGCACGAATGGCGTCATCGTTACCTGGAATGACGTAATCGATGCCATCAGGTGTGTTGTTCGTATCAACGACACCAATGACTGGAATTCCCAGCTTCTTGGCTTCAGTGATGGCAATACGCTCATGACCGACATCGACGACAAACAGTGCGTCCGGGAGGCGTTCCATGTGCTTGATACCACCCATGCCACGATCCAGCTTCTCGTATTCACGAGTCAGGCCCAGAGCTTCCTTCTTGCTCAGACGCTCGAAACTGCCGTCTTCACGCATGGCTTCAAGTTCCAGCAGACGCTTGACGGACTGCTTGACTGTCTTGAAGTTGGTCATCATGCCGCCAGACCAGCGACGGTTGACGAAAGGCATGTTGCAGCTTTCGGCAGCTTCGCGGATTGGATCACGAGCAGCACGCTTGGTGCCGACGAACAGGATGCGACCGTTCTTGGACGCAATCTTGCCAGCATAGTTGGTGGCATCGATCAGGGCTGGAAGGCTCTTCTCGAGGTTGAAAATATGGATGTTGTTTCGCTCACCATAGATGTACGGAGCCATCTTGGGAGCCCAGTAACGAGTCTGGTGTCCGAAATGCACGCCTGCTTCAAGCATCTGGCGCATGGTTACTTCAGCCATGGGATATCCTCTGGTTGGGTTTGGCCTCCGCAAGTCAACCGCGACAGACCCATCAGATTGTCTGAAAAGGCACCCGGTCGGGTTTGGACGACTTGCGTGTGAAATCCGGAGACAGAAAATCCTGCTCCGGTCAGCCCGTCTTTATAACACGATCGGGGCCAGCGTTGTACACTATCGGCCCCCGTTTCAATACTGCGACCAAAACTATGTCCATCTCCCTCAAAACGCCAGAGCAAATCGCCAAAATGCGAATCGCTGGTCGTCTCGCGGCCGAGGTTCTGGACATGATCACAGAATATGTGGTCCCAGGAGTCACGACGGAGGAGCTGAATACCCTGTGTCACAACCATATCGTCAATGTCCAGAAGGGCATTCCGGCGACGCTGGGTTACAAGGGTTTCACCAAATCGATCTGCACGTCCATCAACCAGCAGATCTGCCACGGCATTCCCGGCGATCGAGTCCTGAAGAAAGGCGACATCGTCAATATCGATGTCACTGTCATCAAGGACGGCTGGTTTGGTGACACCAGTCGCATGTATTACGTCGGCGATGTCGCTCCGCACGCCAGACGCCTGAGCGAATGCGCCTATGAAAGCATGGTCCGCGGCATTCGAGTGGTACGCCCCGGCGCCACGCTGGGCGATGTCGGCCACGCCATTCAGGAATATGTCGAAGGCCAGCATTACTCGGTCGTACAGGAATACTGTGGCCACGGCATCGGCTCGAGCTTCCACGAAGACCCACAGGTACTGCACTATGGCAGACCCGGAACCGGCGTCGAGCTCAGAGCAGGCATGACCTTCACCATCGAACCCATGGTCAATCAGGGCAAGCGTCACGCGAAGGTACTCGCCGATGGCTGGACCGTGGTCACCAAGGACCGCTCATTGTCGGCTCAGTGGGAACACACGGTACTGGTCACAGAGGACGGCTTCGAGCTGCTGACCCTCAGCGACGGACAAACCCTGTAGTGATGCAGCGCACCGGATGCACGCACACCTGCAAACCTTGCTCAGGCACGGTAACCAGACAACTCCGCACCCGGTTCGCGCTGGTACAACCCGATAGCAATCGCTCATGATCGCGCTGGCAGATACTCGCCTTCCCGATTCGGAGCCTTGGGTACAGATCGACCAGCCCACAGTCAGCGCCCGCATCATCAGGGATATCGACAAGCTGCTGGAGGAAAACGAGCACTGCCCTGCCACCTTGCGACAGGCGCTGCAAATCGGTAGTGACGCCATCCACCAGCAATTCCAGGAAGGCGCCAGAGCCTCCTGCCTGCTGGCTCTGCGCACCACGGTCATCGACCACATCCTGAAGCATCTGTGGCAACGCAGGGCCGACAGCCTGAACGGCCTGGCACTGGTGGCCGTAGGCGGCTACGGCCGTGGTGAACTGCATCCCTGCTCGGACATCGACATTGCCATTCTGCTGCCCGAGCCCGGTGAGAATGGTGCCAATTCGAGGCTCGACGCCGATCTGAGTGAATGGGTCACCGCCCTGTGGGACCTGAACCTGGACATCGGCCATAGCGTACGTACGGTTGCCGATTGCGAACGCGAAGCGAGCAGTGACATCACGGTCATCACCAACTTGATGGAAGCTCGTCTGTTATGCGGCAGCGAAGAGCTGTTCCAGCAGATGCAGAAGATCATCCAGCCGATGCACATGTGGAATTCTGCCGAGTTCTTTGCGGCCAAGGTGGCAGAACAGGAAGAGCGCCACCACCGCTTCCAGACCAATGCCTATCGCCTGGAACCGAACATCAAGGAAAGCCAGGGTGGACTGCGTGATTTCCAGACCATCGCCTGGGTGTGTCAACGACAATTCGGCACCGCCGGCCTGAGCGCCCTGGTCACGCACAATCTGCTGGAACCGCAGGAACTGGTCTTTCTGCGCGAAGGCCTTGAGTTGCTGTGGCGAATCCGCTACCTGCTGCATCACGTCACCGGGCGCCGGGAAGATCGCCTGCTGTTCGACTACCAGAAGGACATCGCCCACGCCTTCGGCTACACCGATGACACGGACAATCGCTCCATTGAACAACTGATGCAGCGCTTCTACCGCTCGGTCATGTCCTTGCAGCGACTCAACGAGATCCTGTTGCAGGGCATCGGCGGCATCATCAGTGGCGTCACCGCAGCCTCCGACATCGAGCCGATCAACTCGCGCTTTCAATTGCGCAACGGCTTTCTGGAAGTCACCAATGATGATGTCTTCATGCATTATCCGCCGGCGCTGCTGGAACTGTTTCTGGTGTTCAGCAATACTCCGGATGCGGTCAATGTACGCTCCAACACGGTACGGCTCATCCGCGTCAACCTGCCGCTGATCAATCACCGATTCCGCAGCGACCCTGCGGTGCGCAATCTGTTCCTGCAGATCTTCTGCAATCCCAACAAACTCACCCGCACGGTCAGGCTGATGAACCGCTACGGGGTGATGGCAGCCTACCTGCCCGCCTTCGACCAGATCGTTGGCCGCATGCAATACGATCTGTTCCACATCTATACCGTGGACGAACACACCATTGGCGTTATCCGCAATCTGCGCCGAATGATGCTGCCGCAGTTTGCCGATGAACTACCCCATGGAAGCAGCGTGGCGAGCACCATCAGCAAGCCTCATATACTGTATCTGACCGGGCTGTTTCACGATATCGCCAAGGGCCGCGGTGGCGATCACAGTGAGCTGGGCGCCGAGGATGCGCGTATCTTTGCGACCAACCACGGTCTGCCCAAGGCCGACGCCGAGCTGCTCGAGTGGACGGTGAGAAATCACCTGTTGATGTCCATGACCGCACAGCGCCGCGACATCGACGATCCGAATGAACAGCTGGAGTTTGCACGTCGCTGCGGCAGCATCGAACGCCTCAACCATCTGTACCTGCTGACCATTTCAGACATTCGTGCCACCAACCCCGAACTGTGGAATTCCTTCAAGCAGAGCTTGCTGCAATCTCTGTATCGCCACGCCCTGCTGATACTCCAACGCGGTCTGGACAATCCTCTCGACGTCGAAGATGTCATCAATCGTCGCCAGGGTCATACACGCACGCTGCTGGAAGAACCACTGGAGAACGATCCCCGAGTCGACACACTCTGGTCCACCCTGGGTGATGACTATTTTCGTCAGTATCAGGCGGTGGAAATTGCCAGACACACGGAGATTCTGCTGGCCAATGAGGACACCCCCGGACCACTGGTGTCCCTGCGCTATTCCGCGTCGCGTGGCTCCACCGAGATTCTGATCTATACCCCGGATGACAAGGCCCTGTTCGCGCTGATTACCGCCGTCATGGAGCGACTGCAGCTGAACATCCTGTCGGCCACCATCAACACGACTGCCGGCGGTTTTGCACTGGATACCTTTCACGTCCTCGATTCCAACCAGATGCCCATCGAGGACATGAACCGGATTGACGAAATTCGCCAGACGCTGACCTATGAGCTGGGCGTTCCCAAGAACCTGCCTTCACTCAGCGAACAGCGCCCCGCCAGACGGCTGCGCTATTTTTCCATATCCACCCAGGTCGAGTTCTCGAACGACGAGGCAGGATTCACCGAGGTGCATATCACTGCCGCTGATCGCCCGGGCATTCTCTCCGGCATCGGCAAGGTGCTGCTGGGCGCCCACTTCAATGTACATGCGGCCCGCATCGCAACGCTGGGCGAGCGCATTGACGACGTGTTTCTGCTGTCGAATCAGGCAGGACTTCCACTGAGCGAAGCCGAGCAGGACACCGTACGCGAACTGCTGCAGCAAGAGCTGTAGCTGCGCAATCAACAAACAGGAAACCGACGAGTGACAACTACCCACAGCGATACCATCGAGCTGCTGGTCGATCTGGTGCAAAGAGATTCCGTCACACCGGACGACAAGGGCTGCCAGAGCATGCTCGGCGAACGCCTTGAACGAATCGGATTCAAGCTGGAATCCATTCCGTCCGGCGGCGTGACCAATCTGTGGGCCCGCCTCGGCACCGAGGCACCGCTGTTTGCCTTTGCCGGACATACCGATGTCGTGCCCACCGGCGAACTGCAAGACTGGACGTCTCCGCCCTTTGCGGCCCGCATTGTCGATGGTCATCTGATCGGACGTGGTGCGGCCGACATGAAGGGCGGCGTTGCCGCCATGATCACCGCCATCGAGCGCTTCGTCGGCGCAGGCGGCCTGAAGCACGGCTCCATTGCGGTGCTGCTGACCAGCGATGAGGAAGGCCCGGCCACCGACGGCACTTGCAAGGTCATCGATGCGCTCGAAGCGCGTAACGAGAAGATCGATTATTGCATTGTGGGAGAACCCACCAGCGACAAGCAACTTGGCGACGTCATCCGCCATGGCCGACGCGGCTCACTCGGCGCGACCCTGTTGGTCCGCGGCAAGCAGGGACATGTGGCCTACCCTCACCTGGCAGACAATCCGGTACATCGCGCAGTTCCGGCACTGGCCGAGCTGACCGCCATCGAGTGGGACCAGGGCAATGAGCATTTTCCGCCGACGACCCTGCAGATATCCAATATCAACGCCGGCACCGGCGCGACCAATGTCATCCCGGGGCAACTTGGCGTAGAGTTCAATTTACGCTACAGCCCGGAAACCAGCATTGAGACCATCCAGCAGACGGTCGATGACATATGCAGCAGGCACCAGCTGAACGCGGAGCTGATCTGGAAAGACAGTGCCCGGCCATTCATCACCTCACCGGGTACACTGACCGATGCCGTACAACAGGCTATCATCGATGAAACCGGTATCAACGCAACACTGGATACCGGCGGTGGCACCTCGGACGGTCGCTTCATCGCTCCAACCGGGGCGCAAGTGATCGAGTTCGGACCAATCAATGCAACCATCCACCAGGTGGATGAACGCGTATCCTGCAGTGACATCGACGCCTTATCTCGTATCTACGAGTCGACACTGCAACAACTACTGGGTTAACAGGAAAGGAGTGACACCATGGGCATGCTAGACGGCAAGCGATTCATCATTTTCGGAGTGGCCAGCAAACGCTCCATCGCATGGGGCATCGCCGCGGCCATGCATCGAGAAGGCGCGCAACTGGCTTTCACGTATCAGAACGAGCGGCTCAAGGATCGGGTCATCGACATGGCGGCAGCCTGCGATTCCACCATGGTCTTCCCCTGCGACGTGGCGGAAGACGAACAGATCGATAGCCTGATGGAATCGGTGAAAGCCGAATGGACCGATGGCTTTGACGGTCTGGTACACGCCGTGGCCTTTGCTCCCAGAGAGGCACTTGATGGCGACTTCCTGGATTCCGTTACCCGCGAATCCTTCCGCATCGCACACGATGTCAGTTCTTACAGTTTTGCCGCTGTAGCCAAGGCTGCCAGACCTCAACTGCGCAAGGGTGGATCTCTGATAACCCTGTCTTACCTGGGTGCTGTCAGAGCAATGCCCAATTACAACGTAATGGGCTTGGCGAAGGCATCACTGGAAGCCAATACTCGTTTCATGGCCTCCTCCCTGGGACCGGATGGCATTCGCGTCAATGCGATTTCGGCAGGCCCCATCAAGACACTGGCTGCTGCCGGCATCGGCGACTTCAAGAAGCTGCTGGGACATGTGTCATCGGTTTCTCCCATGCGCGAGAACACCACCATTGAACAGGTAGGCGATACTGCTGCATTTCTGGCCTCCCCCATGGCCGGCGGGATAACCGGACAGATCATCTATGTCGATGGCGGCTTCAACATCGTGTCCATGCCCGACCTGAGCTAGAAACGCAAAAAGGCCACCTCCCGCCGAGACTCTTCTTTCGAGTCTTCGGGGAGGTGGCCTCATGAAATCCGGTCCGGCCCGATCTATGCGATCTATGCGATCTGCTCGATTCGCTCGATTCGCTCGATTCGCTTGATCCGCTTGATCCGCTTGATCCGCTTGATCCGCTCGATCCGCTCGATCCGCTCGATCCGCTCGATCCGCTCGATCCGCTCGATCTGCTTTACCTCGATCAGCTTGGCTTGGCGTTGTCGATCACAAGTAAAGCCTGAGCTGGCTGGAACTAGCGGTTTTGCTGCTTCAGCAAATCGCGAATTTCAGACAGAAGCTGCACATCGACAGGCGCTTCTTCGGGCTCTTCCACTTTCTCCTCTTCGAAATTCTTCTTCATCCTGTTGATCATCTTCAGGATCATGAAGATCACGAAGGCGATGATCAGAAAGTCGATCAATGCCTGGATAAAGGCTCCGTAGCCGATCGCCGCATCGCCAACCGTAATGGAAAGCTGGCTGAAATCCACGCCCCCCATGAACACACCGATGATCGGCATCAGTATGCTTTCAACCAGCGTACCCACCATCTCACTGACCGCCGCGCCGATGATGATGCCGACAGCCATATCGATCAGACTGCCCTTCATGGCGAATTCCTTGAATTCCTGAACCATACCCATGTTTACTACTCCTGAATTTTTCTGAATCGATAAGTGACAGCCATTGCATCAAGGCCAACCATGGATAGCGTCCATCGCGAGCCGATGTTAAGGAAGTTCCAGGAGGTATGCTGCAAACAACGGTGAACGGTCGCAGCTCCAGGGCGGCTGCACTCCCACACTGAGGAGTACACGTTATGATTCAGCTTTCATCCACACTCGGACCCGACGATGAGTACACGAGATGAGCTGGATCCGGAATTCACACGATCCGTGATTTCCCATATGAACGAGGACCATGCAGACGCCTGCCTGTGCATGGTCAAGGCATTTTCAGACGAAACCAGAGCGCTCAGCGCCAGGCTGTGCAATCTGGACCGGAACAGCCTTTATTTTTCGGTGCAGACGCCAGCACCAGCAACGGCAGCAACGGCAGCAACGGCAGAACA
>CBDUIJ010000029.1:0-30130 GCA_965367215.1 uncultured Granulosicoccus sp. | reverse complement strand
ATTCAATTGCCGAACCCGGGTGCCGATGTGCCGGCCTACACGGCGAAGCGCTCACGAGGCTTTGAAGGGTTTGCAGCTTCCGTGGATGGCAACACCCTGTACCCCTTGCTGGAAGGTGCCTTGTGGCAGGCTGACAAGAATGACTGGGAGCGTGTTGCTGACGGTCGTTCAGCACTTCGCATTCTGGAGATGAGCGCGGCAACACGCGAATGGACCGGCAACTCCTGGCTCTACCCGCTGGAAGACGACAGCCATGCCATCGGGGACTTCAACATGATCGATGCCACGCGTGGATTGATCATCGAACGTGATGGCGGACAGGGTGATGCGGAGTCGGCCTGTGCCGATGAGAGCAAGGACGAATGTTTCGACAACCCGGCCACGTTCAAGCGTATCTATCTGATCGACATGGCGGGTGTGGAAGCCGGTGAAGCTGTCAACAAGGTGGCCTATATCGATCTGCTGGACATGCAGGATCCGAACGGTGTTGCTCGTCAGGGCAAACGTGACGATGCGCGTTTCACCTTCCCGTTCGTGACCATCGAGAATGTGGATCGCGTTGACGACACGCATATCATCGTGGCCAATGACAACAACTTTCCGTTCTCCTCAGGTCGCGCGCTGGGACAGCGTGATGACAATGAGATGATCCTGCTTGAAGTCGGAGACTTTCTCCGCGCATCCATTGCCAACTGACGGCTAGTAGGTCGATCGACCCATTAGCGCCTGCTGGTGGCGGGCACGACCTCTGAGTCGTGTTCGCCGCCGGTTTCAGTTTCGCTGGCGCTGGCGTGCGCTGCCCTGGCCCTGAGTCTCGATGAACTGCAACAGTTCGGTGTTGGCCGAGAGCTCCCTGATTTCCCCCTCCAGCGGACCGATATGTTCGACCAGCGACTTTTCTGCCAGGTCGGCATCACCCAGACGAATGGCTTCGACAATGCGGCGGTGATCTGCCAGCACCTTGTCGCCCCGGCGGATGCGATGGGCACGTTTCAGGTGTCTGATGCGATAAACTTCGGCCTGTGTCCGGCGTAGTACATCCCAGGCCCCCGGGACGCCGGCCATACGGAAAAAGGCGGCATGCAGCTTTTCATCCAGCGAAAAGAAGGTCTGCTGATCATCTGCCTGCAAGGCGGCGACCTGCTGTTCCATGATGTCGTCGAGTTCGTTCTGGTGGCGATTGTCGCTGGCATTGTCCGCAGCTCGCCGGACAGCCCCGATCTCCAGTTGCAGTCGTATGAAGCAGGCTTCGATATATGTCCCGATTCGCACAGGAGAGACATAGGTGCCGCTCTTGGGCACGATATTGACCAGGCCGGCCTCCTCGAGCCGAATGATGGCTTCGCGCACCGGGGTCTTGCTGGCCTTGAACAGGCCGGATAGCTCCTTTTCGGAGATCATCTGACCCGGTTTGAGCTGGAAGGTGACGATCAGTTGCCACAACAGACCGTGAATCTGAGTCGTCAGGGATTCCTCACCGGACAGGGTTACACCGTCGAGCAACTCCTTCAGAGAAGTGTTGCCGATCTTGTCAACGGCCATGGGGGATACCTGTGCTGAGACTCATTTCTGCCTGGTGATGGATGATGATGGCAATCAGGAAGTGTACTCGGAACGGGGTTGGCGCGTGGTCTCATGCGCCGGGATTGCGAACCTGCTCGTGCTGCGCTCGCCAGTGACTGACTTTTGGCTAGTTGGCAAGCTCACCGGTTACGCGTTCCAATGAAGCTCAGGGAAGTGCAAAGGCGAGTTCCGATACTCAGGTATGAACGCATGAGGTTCAAGGCGATAACGCCCATTCTCAATGTCTCCGACATGCTCGAGTCGTTCGAGTGGTTCGAGAAGCTCGGCTGGTCAAAAGGTTGGGAATGGGGGGAGCCGGTCAGGTTTGGCGGGGTTACATCCGGTGAGTGCGAGATATTCCTTTGCCACAATGCACAGGGCGGTCGTGGGCGCGGTGGCAATGTGACCACCTTCGGTCCGGGCAGCGAAGAGCTGTCTGACAGAGGTGCCTGGATGACCCTGTGGGTTGATGACGTGGATGAGGTCTACCGACGGTGCCTTGTCGAACATGTGGAAGTCACCTGGTCTCCCACCGACATGCCCTGGAACGTCAGAGAAATGCATGTCCGTCACCCGGACGGTCATGTCTTCAGAATCAGCCGCGCCCTGGGCGAGGCGGGCTGATGGTCCGATGGGGGTTCAGCCAGGGCTGCCAAGCAGGTCCAGTGAGGGTGTCTCACGCAGCAGCTGCTGGCTGTAATCGGCCTGGGGGGCATTGAAGAAATCTTCACTGCGAGCCGATTCCACCACCTCGCCGCGGCGCAGAACCACCACTCGATCCGCCATCTGGCGGACGACGGCAAGGTTGTGGCTGATGAACAGGATGGTCAGGCCGAAGTTGCTCTGCAGGTCTTTCAACAGGTTCAGTATCTGCGCCTGTATGGAGACGTCCAGAGCGGAGGTGGGTTCGTCGCAGATCAGGAAATCGGGGCGTGCCATCAGCGCACGCGCCACGGCGATTCGTTGTCGTTGTCCACCGGAGAACTGATGCGGGTATTTGAGCATGGCCCGTTGCGGCATTTCCACCAGCTCCAGTACCGAGGCCACCAGTTTGCGAGTGTCCGGGCCCTTGGCGGCCAGTTTGTAGAACAGCAGCGGCTCGGTCAGAATCGCCTCGACGGTGCGTCGGTTGTTGAGAGAAGAGTAGGGATCCTGGAAAACCATCTGGATCTGACGTCTGGCCAGATGTGAACGCGCGCGATGACGTCCATCGGGCAAGGTGGAGCCATTGAACTGCATGGTGCCATCGCTGCTGGAGACCAGGCCCACCACCACCTTGGCAAGCGTCGACTTGCCGCTACCGCTCTCGCCCACGATACCCAGCACCTCACCGCGGTGCAGATGCAGGGAGACATCGGAGAGGGCCTTGAAGCCGGGCTTTTTGGAAAACCAGCTGTTGCGAGCCCCGAAACTGACGTCCAGGTTGTCCACGCGCAGCAAGGCGTTGTCCGGCCGCTCGGTTGTCCGACCAACCGCCGCCGTGCGGTGTTGTGCCACCTTGTCGCCACCGAGCAGCCAGTTTGATGCATAGGCGGCGCTTGCCCCTTCGACAGCCCAGCGGCTCTCGCCATCGATGCGTTTGTCCTCAGTGACAATGTTGCGAAAGCGCTCCAGCCGCTTGTCCAGCCGTGGCACGGCTGCCATCAGTGCACGGGTATAGGTTTCCTGCGGGGTGCCCAGAACGGCCGCTGTCGGCCCGGTTTCCACCACCTTGCCATGCTGCAGAACCGTCACCCGGTCGGTGATTTCGGCAATGACGCCAATATCATGGGTAATCAGCAGAAAACCGACCTTGCGCTGCTCGGCCAGGTTGCGGATCAGGCCGAGTATCTGTTTCTGTACCGAGACATCAAGGGCGGTAGTGGGCTCGTCGGCGATGATCAGTTCGGGGTTGGTGCACAGTGCCAGCGCGATCACGACACGCTGGCGCATGCCGCCGGAGAACTGGTGAGGATAATCATCCAGTCGCTGCTCGGCGTTCTCGATACCGGTTTCGGCCAGCAATTCGATCGCCAGCTGGCGCGCTTCCCGGTCGTCGATCCTGCGGTGCTGCTGAATGGTCTCCACCAGCTGGTCGGCGATGGTGAGCAGAGGGTTTAGAGAGGTCTGTGGATCCTGGAAGATCATGCTGATGCGGTTACCCCGCAGTCGGTGGTAGTCCTCGTCGCCGAGGGTGGTCAGTTCATCACCCTGGAGCCTGATGGAGCCGGCACTGATATGAGCCGGGCTCTCCAGTAGTCCGATGATGGCAGAGCCCACGGTGGACTTGCCGGCGCCGGATTCTCCGACCACACCGTGAATCTCCCCGGCGAGCACGCTCAGGCTGACCTGATCGACAGCGGTGAATTCACCGAAGCGACTGGGAATGGACACAGTCAGGTCCTGTACTTCAAGCAGGGCAGTCATCAGCGTAACTTCGGATTGAGGGCGTCACGCAGGAAATCGCCCAACACATTGACGGAGACGATCAGCACGATCAGGGTCAGGCTGGGGAAGGCCACGATCCACCATTCTCCCGAGAACAGGTACTCGGTACCAATGCGAATCAGGGTGCCCAGCGAGGGCTGGTTGGGCGGTACGCCGACACCCAGAAACGACAGGGTGGCTTCGAGCAGGATGGCGACCGCCAGATCCACGGTGAGGATGACCATGATGGGGCCGAGGATATTGGGCAGTATCTGCACCAGCATGATTCTCACCGGGTGCATGCCCATGATCTCGGTGGCCTGCACGTATTCCTTGTTCTTCTCCACAAAGGTGGAGGCACGTGCGGTACGGGCAAAATTGACCCACAGGGACAGACCGATGGCGACGGTGAGTACCACGATCATCAGATCATCGTGGCTCTGTTGCGGCAGGATGCCGCGGGCAATGCCGTCGATCAACAAGGCGGTAAGGATCGCTGGCAGGCTGAGCTGAACATCGGCGATGCGCATGACGAAGGCATCGAAGCGACCGCCCAGATAGCCGGCTGTCAGGCCGACCGAGACGCCCAGGACACAGGCGAAACTGATGGACAGCAGACCGACCGTCAACGACAGACGAGTGCCATAGAGAATGGCTGACAGCAGGTCGCGCCCCTGATCATCGGTGCCGATGAAAAAGCGGGGATCTCCCCCCTCGGCCCAGCTCGGTGGCAGCAGCGAGTCCAGCAGATCGTAGCTGGCCAGGTCGTTGGGATCGGTGGGGGCCACGAATCCGGCCAGTACCGCACCGCCGATCATGATGATCGCGATGGCCGCGGCCAGCTGTGCAATGCGATTGTGCAGAAACAGGTAGAGCAGTTCGTTCTCGATGGCGTAACGCCGCAATCGGGCTATCAAGAGGCTTCACTCCGGCTGCGTACACGCGGATCGATGGCGACATAAAGCAGGTCGACCAGCAGGTTGATGACGACGAACATCAGGGCGATCAGTACCAGATAGACCGACATGACGGGGATATCGACATAGCGAATGGAATCGAGAAACAACAGACCCAGCCCCGGCCACTGAAACACCGATTCGGTGACGATGGAGAAGGCGATGATGCCGCCGAACTGCAGGCCGATGATCGTGATGACAGGCACCAGAGTATTGCGCAGGGCATGGTTGAAGTGGATGGAGCGCCGGTTGATACCACGAGCAGTGGCAAACTTGATGAAGTCGCTCTTCATGACATCCTGCATTTCCGAGCGCACCAGACGCATCGTCAGAGTCAGCTGATAGACGCCCAGTGTGATTGCGGGCAATAACAGGGATCGCAACCCATCGAGCGTCAGAAAGTTGGTCTTCCACCAGCCCAGCGCGACGACATCGCCTCGGCCGAAGGTGGGTAGCCAGCCCAGTTGCACGCCGAAGATGAAGATCAGGAAGATGCCGATGACGAAGGTGGGTATCGAGACCCCCACCAGGGTGCTGATCAGAATGGTATTGGTAAGCACACCGCCTCGGTGCAAGGCGGTATAGATGCCCGCCGGTATGCCCACCAGCAAGGAGATGATCAGGGAGACGATACCCAGCTCGACCGTGGCAGGCAGGCGGTCGAGAATCATTTCGCTGATGGGTTGGCGGGTACGATAGGAATAGCCGAAGTCCCCGGTCGCCAGATTGCCGGCGAAGGTGAGGAACTGGGTCGTGATGGGCTCATTCAGCCCCAGAGAGTCGCGGATGCGCGCCTGGTCCTCGAGGGAGGTTTCCTGGCCGACCATCTGCGCAACCGGATCACCGACAAAGCGGAACAGTGAAAAGGCGATGAGACTCACCGCCAGCATCACGAAGACCGATTGCAGCAGCCGCCGTGCGATGAATGCCAGCATGCCGTTATGCATTGCCGTCTTGCCAGCGTTGGCTCCCGGCCGTGAATGCAATGGCTCCGTTGCCAGAAGGCAGGAAGCGACTCATCGTGGTGGCTGCTTGTGTCATGGGTGTCCGTTTACCAGTAGCGCAGAGCGCCGCGATACATATTCTCCAGATCCACCTGGTTGGAGGCTCGCGGAGCATTACCGATGGCACGTCCCTGTCGAATCGATGAGGCGGCCAGGGCCGCGACATGGCTGTCTTCGAATCCGAGGGCCGTCAGTCCATTGGGCATGTGGGTGGCTTTCATCAATGACACCATGCGCTTGGCCAGCACCTCGCCGGCATCATCCGGGGTTGCGCCCTGCGCATCGGCCAGTAACAGCGCAGCACCCTCGAGATGGCGTTCGGGAGTGGCCTCGGCAGTGTAACGAAAGATCGACGGGGCATTGACGATGACGCTGATGCCGTGGGGGATGAACGGTGAGCTGATGGCATAGCCTTCAGTGGTGATGTCCTTCATCAGGTGGGTGACTCCGTAGGACATGGCATGCGGCAGGTGTGTTCCCGCATTGCCAAAGGCGATGCCGGCCAGTGTGGCACCCCACATGAGCTGGTCGCGGGCTTCATGATCACTGGCATCATTGACGCCACGCTCCAGATAGCGGCCGACGATACTCATCGCTTCACGAGCTGCCAGTTCGCTGAACGGATTGCTACCCTGAATGTACTGACGAGCATTGGCGGAAGGGATTTTCGGATGTTCGGTATAGGCCCGCGAGGTGTAGCACTCGAGGGCATGGCAGCACAGGTCGAAGCCGGTGGAGGCCACGACATTGGCGGGCAGGGAATCGCAGCATTGCGGGTCGACGATGGCGACATCCGGCAACATGCTGGGACTGGCAAAGACAAACTTGCAATCCAGCGCATTGACCCGCAGCACCGAGATGGAGGTGCATTCGGAGCCGGTGCCGGAGGTGGTGGGGCAGGCGACGTGTGGTAGCAACGGGCCACTGATCGGTTTGCCTTGTCCTACCGGTGGGGCAAAATAATCCAGTGCCTTGCCACCATGGCAATGCAACACCAGGGCAGCCTTGGCGGTATCGATGACCGAGCCGCCACCGACAGAGACCACCCCATCGAACTGCCCGTCAGTCAGAAACGCATGTCCACGTTCAACGGATTCATCATCCGGTTCGATGCGAATATCGGAGAATATGCCAAGGTCGATGCCGGCGGCGGCCAGTGACTCCCTGACAATCGCGACCAGAGGGCCGTGCAGCAGACCCGGGTCGGTAAACAGTGCAACCCGCGAGATACCCAGTGCCGCGGCTCGCTCGCCAACTTCTCGCAAGGTGCCACGGCCTACGGTCAGTCGCGGCATGGCAACGGTAAACGAATCAGCGCCCTGTTCGGTCGGGGCATGGTACTGACAACCCATGAATTACTCCTGATGGTTGAAATCCGCGCTACTGATGGTCATTCGCCTGAGCGAATCACGCAGTGCTTGTCATCATTATAGGGGAGCCCCGCTGCTGCGTTTCGATCAGCCCCGAAACGCAAAAAGGCGTACCGGATGATCCGATACGCCTTTTGCTTCGAGCTTGTGTGGCGCCACCGTGATCGGGTTGCGCCGCGTTGGCCGGGCCACGTTGGCCGGGCCACGCAGGTCGCGTCGCCAGGACCACGATGCCCGCCCCCTGCCGCCAGCGTGGCGACAGGGGCGACACAAGGTCTGGCCTAGCTGGACTTCTCGCTCAGAATCGTCAGACCCTTGAGCAGATTGAGGGCTTCGTACAACTGGTAATCGTCATAAACCAGATTGTCTTCCTTCTCCTCGTCAGTCGTCTCTTCATCACCGGTTTTCTCTTCCTCTTCCAGTGTGGTGTTGCTCAGAGCACCGGGCAGGCTGGATTCGGTCAGGGCAGAGAAGCTTTCGTTCTCCGGACGTGTCCAGGAACCGGGCTTGGTGATGATGTCAGGTTCGATACCGAGTGACTGGATGGAACGACCACCGGGTGTGTAGTAACGCGACGTCGTCAGCTTGACGGCGCCACCTGCGGGCAGATCCTGGATGGTCTGAACCGATCCCTTGCCGAAGGTCTTGCTGCCGAGAATGATTCCGCGACCATGATCCTGCATGGCACCGGCGACGATCTCGGAGGCCGAGGCAGATCCACCATTGACCAGAATCACCAGTGGTGCGCCGTCCAGAACATCGCCGTCAGTGGCGTCGTAGCGCAGTTTGGAGTCTTCTTCACGACCGTCGGTGTAGACGATCATGCCATCGTTGAGGAAGGCATCAGACACACCCACCGCACCGGAGAGTACGCCACCGGGGTTGTTGCGCAGATCCAGCACCAGACCCTTCAGGGAGCCGCCGGCCTCTTCCTTCATGCTCTTCACAGCCTTGAGCAGATCGGTCGTGGTCTTGGTCTGGAAGTTGGAAATACGCAGATAGCCGTAGTTGTCGTCAAGCATGCGATTACGCACACTGGTCACCTTGATGATGTCCCGCTTGATGTCGATGGTCAGCGGCTTGTCGGCACCTTCACGAATGATGGTGAGCGTCAGCTTGCTGCCCGGCTTGCCACGCATCAGCTTGACAGCATCGTTGAGTGACAATCCCTTGACGGGTGTGTCGTCCAATCGGATGATGAGGTCACCAGACAGAATGCCGGCGCGAGCCGCAGGCGTATCATCGATGGGGGAGACAACCTTGACGAATCCGTCTTCCATGCCCACCTCGATACCCAGACCACCGAATTCACCAGTGGTGCCGATGCGCAGCTCGTTGAATTCTTCAGTGTTCAGATAGGCGGAGTGGGGATCCAGTCCGTTGAGCATGCCGCGAATGGCATATTCGAGCAGATCCTCATCGGATACTTCCTCTACATAGTCGTTCTTGATGCGGGTAAAGACATCGGTGAACGTGCGCATTTGCTCGAGTGGCAATTCATTGGCGCTACGAGCCCCCATGACGTGCTGACCGATCGTCAATGATCCACCGACAACTGCACCAAGCAGTACCAGTGTGACCGAGCGTGTTTTAGCCTTCATTGAAATTCTACTCCGGGTTTCATTCATGCACCTGACATCAATTTCCCGATCTGATGCCGGCCCTGCACACGCATCTTTCGACACGCTCGCTGCGGAAAAATATCGAATCTGTTGTCGAGTCTAACGGGTTCCGAGACTGAATCGATCACTCACGGGCGTTTGGCTACCTGAAAATCAGCACTCAGCCACTTCTCGGGATCCTCCGCCTTGGCGTCGTGCCGGATCTCGAAATAGACACCACTGAAGTTCTGACCCCCCGAATCGCCAACAGTTGCAATAGTCGCACCGGACTCCACCCATTGGCCACGGGTTACGCTCACTTCCCGGTTACCACCGTACAGGCTGGAGTAACCATCGCCGTGATCGATGACGACCAGCATGCCGAATCCGCGCAGAAAATCACTGTAGACCACCTCGCCATCGGCCACGGCGCGTACGGGCTTGCCCTGATTGGCCTTGATGAACAGTCCGCTCCAGCGCAGCTTGCCGACAGACTTGATGTCGTTGAAGCGGGCGTAGAGTTCGCCGCTGACCGGGGCCGGGTAGCTGCCCTTGCCTGCAGCAAAATACCCCGATTGCGAACTGTTTGCCGTTTTGAGTTCGTCCATCAGGCTCTGCAGGCGGGATTGATCGGCCTTCAGCTGAGCAACCGTGCGTGTTTTCTGGCTCAGCTCGGCTTCGACCTCGCCCAGTGAGTGCTGTCTGGAGCTGGCGTCACTGGCATAGCCTTCCTTCTGCAGCGCAGCCTTCTTCTTGATGTAATTGAGCCAGTTACGATCCTTCAGAGCAGATTCTCGGGCAGCGTGCATGCGATTCAGCTGGCTGACCTGCTCGGCAATGGTGCGGTTCTGGGCTGCCAGTACATGTTCGGTGTACACCGATATGCGATCTGCCAGCGCCGGATCATCATGCTGCAATACAACCTTCAGGGTGGTCTGCTTGCCAATGGTCTGGGCGTTGCGCAGCGCCTTCGCCAGAGACTGTTTGCGACTTTCCATCACTTGCTGTGCATCGGCAATCATGGCGCTCAATGAGTCCAGTTTCTTGTCGAAGCGGGCGATGTCGCCATCGAGCTGCTGCAATCGTGTCTCTCGTTCTCCGACATTCGAGCGGGCGGCTTCCAGCGCCTGCTGCAGTTTCTGCTTCAATTCACGGCTGCTGGCAATTTCGTTGTCCAGAGCCTTGAGTCGCTCGTTCGTATCGAGAATCTGTTGTTCGACGTCTTCCAGTGTCCTGGGAGTCGCCGCGGTTGCGACAAGCGGCATGGCACAGCTGACCGCGATTGCCAGCGTCACCAGAAATCGTGATGGCCTGGCAGCGGGCAATGGGCGGCAATGGTGCAGCATGGAAGGAATAGGCATTCGCCAAGTGTAGTCTGCGCAGAAGCTCGTTGCCACTGTCCGGGTAGGGGCTACACAGTGCTGTAACGCTGGCAGCGTAACGGGTAACAGCCATGTGTGTGTGCGTTACCCTGGTGAGTCATTGACTCATGTCAGGGTGGATGAAGGGCGGCTTGTCGTGCCGTCGTCGCATCCAGTTGAGGGATGCCAGAACATTGGGCCGGGTGGCGAGGTACACCAGCAGACGGTTCTTGCCCGGGAATTCGGCGATGGAGATGCCCAGCAATATCATGACCACGCCCGGCCCGGGTGTAATCATCATGATCAGGCCGATCAGCACGACCAGCAAGCCGATGAACCCGCGCACGATGCTCAGCAGCTTGCGGCCGAGTCCTCGTGATATCGGACTCTCCAGGCGTCGCAGCAGGTAGTCGCTGGGAAGTCGTGACACTGCCCAGGGCGTGGCCAGGATGGTGACGGCCAACAAGGTGATGGACGCCGCAGCCAGTGTGCTGATCAACAGCGTGTTTGCGGATAGCCAGTCAAGTACCTGATTCATGTGAGGAGGAGGCCTGGCGGAGAACGCTACCCGAGATCGGCGCCTGCTCGATCCGGGCTGACCGGCGAAGGGCGTTGTTGCCGACCATAACAAGTTGAAGGTGCACTAGTCTATCCAGTTAATCTCGCTGGCTGTGTAGGAATTCACGATGACACTGCGCAGACTCTCTGCCATGTAAGAGCGGCCGGGGCCTGTCGGGATGCGGCCGGCCATGATTTCGGCATTGCGCTGTGGGTACAGGGGAGTTCGGTACGGATTGGCGTAACCGATGTTCATCAGCGGCCCTCCCGCACTGTTGTACTTGTCTATTGCACCGACGGTATGCAGCAGCTCGTGAGCAATCACGATATTGTTCTGTGCCGTCTGCTTGTCCAGACTGTAGGCGAACACCAGGCCCATGAGCCCCTTCTGCAGTCCCAGCGAGTGCTGCAGGGGCGCGCTGTCCTCGCCGGTCTGGTAAACCACGAACATGCGGATACGGGTCAGGCTGCCTGCATCGGGCGTTTCGCGCCAGGCCCAGTAGCGGAATCTGAGGCTCCACAGCAGGACATCCATGGAATTTGCCTCCTGCGGATAGGCCGGTGGCAGTGTCTGGATCGATTCGCCAAGCCTGACGTTGAAGGGGGTTGGCAAAGGCAGCTGGTAACGCTGTGCCTCGCGTTCAGCCCAGCGATTGATGATGGAGAAATCATCGTTATCCAGTGCCTGGATGTAACGATCGGTGGCCAGATGACCATCACCGTTGATGGGGTAGATGACAGCCTCCAGTGTCTGATTCCAGTTCCGTGTATAGACCCGTTGGTGCGCGCTGACGAAACCGACGATCAGCAGGCAGCTCAGCAGGAACAGGACTCGGATGGTGGCAAAGCGTGGCAACCTCATCGACAGTAAGAGGCTGTCCCGGCAGGACGTGTCGGTACATGGTATCGGCAGGGCATCATCAGGTTCAGGTTTGGCGCAGGCTTTGTCTGTAGTTTGCGGATGCCGTGCGAGTGTCTTGAGCCGCTTCGGTGATGATGGTGTAGCCGGTCTCGCTAAATGGGTGCAGAGGCCACGACGGTTTCACATTCTGGTGCCCGGCGGCTGTGAGCGTTAAGCTCTGACTCTGAACAATTCACTCTCGGACACACTCAGGAGCTCCATTGGATACTCATACCCCGGTTGCCGTGCAGCGGCTCGATTATCAGCCCTCGCCCTGGCTGGTCGATCATGTGCGGCTGGATTTCGATCTGCACCCGAGCGCCACGGTGGTCAGCAGTGAGCTGACCCTGCGTCGTAATCCGGAAAGTCAGGATGCGGCAGAGGCATCGGCCGGCGAGCTCACGCTGCAGGGTGTCGACTGCGAGCTGCGTTCGGTGCATGTCGACGGGCGCCAGCTTGTCGAGAGTGAATACCAGCTGGATGAGAAGGCATTGCGCATCGCGCAGGTACCGGCGAATTGCGTGGTGTCCATTGTTACCTGCATCAACCCGGATGCCAATACAGCGCTGGAAGGCCTGTACCGGAGCAGCGGCAACTTCTGCACTCAGTGCGAGGCGGAAGGTTTTCGCAAGATCACCTTCTACCCGGATCGTCCGGATGTGCTGTCGGTGTTCGATGTGACCATCACGGCTGACCAGAGCAGCTATCCGGTCCTGCTGGCCAATGGCAACCGTGTCTCCCACGAGCAGCTGGACAATGGACGGCACCGGGTGCACTGGCATGACCCGCATCCGAAACCGAGTTATCTGTTTGCACTGGTGGCAGGCGATCTGGCGCATATCGAAGATCACTTCACCACGGCCTCGGGCCGGCAGGTGCTGCTGCAGATTTTCGTGGAGAGCCATAACCTGGAACGCTGTGACTTTGCCATGCAATCGCTCAAGGCGGCAATGCGCTGGGATGAGGAGGTCTATGGGCTGGAATACGATCTGGACTGTTTCATGATCGTGGCTGTGGATGATTTCAACATGGGAGCCATGGAGAACAAGGGGTTGAATATCTTCAACTCGCGATTCGTGCTGGCAGACCCGCAGAGTGCAACCGACACGGATTACATGGGCGTCGAGGCGGTCATCGCGCACGAGTACTTTCACAACTGGACCGGCAATCGCATTACCTGCCGTGACTGGTTCCAGTTGAGTCTGAAGGAAGGTCTGACAGTCTTCAGGGACCAGTGTTTCTCCAGCGATCAGCGTTCGGCAACAGTCAAGCGTATCGAGGATGTGCGCTTGCTGCGGGCTCGGCAATTTGCCGAGGACAGCAGCCCGATGGCCCATCCGATCCGGCCCGACAGCTATATCGAGATCAACAATTTCTACACACTGACCGTGTACGAGAAGGGCGCCGAAGTCATTCGCATGCTGCATACCCTGCTCGGTGCCGAGCGCTGGCGTCAGGCCATGGATGTGTATGTAGAGCGCCATGACGGTAGCGCCACGACCTGCGATGCCTTTGTCGATGCCTTGCAATCGGTGACGGAGATCGACCTGACGCAGTTTCGTCGCTGGTACTCCACGGCGGGCACACCCGAGATAACGGTTGACGAGGACCATGACGCGGCGACGCAGACTTATCGCCTGACGCTGAGTCAGCACTGTCCGGATACGCCGGGGCAGAGTGACAAGCAGCCATTGCATATTCCCGTTGTCATGGGCTTGCTGAACGGCGAAGGCAAGGCGGTGCCGCTGGCTCCCGGGCAGGCGGATATGCAGCTGCTCGACACGACTCATGACAGTGGTCAGCACAGCGCGCTGTTGCACCTGCGCGAGTCCCGCCAGACGTTCACGTTCGAGAACATTGCCGAACAACCGGTGGTATCGCTACTGCGTGGTTTCTCGGCGCCGGTGAAACTGCATCACGATGTGAGCAATGAAACACTGGCATTGCTGATGTCCCATGACAGTGACTCCTTCAATCGCTGGGATGCCGGGCAGCGGCTGGCAACCCGGCTGATTCTGGCAACCATGAAGGGGCATGCCGAGGCTGAGGCAACGCTGGATTTCCTGGGGCAGGCCTGGGGGCGCATCCTGGACGATGCGACGCTGGATCTGGCTGTCAAGGCCGAAGCCTTGAGTCTGCCGGGTATGGAAACACTTGAAGGCGAATTGCAACGCGTGGACTATCAGGCGCTGCACCGAGCGCGCAGTGATGTGGCAACGGCATTGGCCAGACGCCATGCCGATGCACTCAAGTCGCTGCTTGCGCAGACCGGTCACACGGATCTGCCGTTGCTCGACCCGCTGGCAATGGGGTGGCGCAAGCTTTCAAATGCAGCTCTGTCCCTTTTGAGTTATCTACCGGATGAGCACTGGGTGGATCTGGCTGAATCGAAATACAACTCAGCTGACAACATGACCGATCGCATGGCGGCCATGGCAGTGCTGTGTCATTCCGGCAGCGCAGCACGCGAGCGTGTGCTGAATGACTTCCACGCTCGTGCTGCCGGACATCGACTGGTGGTTGATAAATGGTTTGCGGCGCAGGCCATGTCAAGGCGCAGCACTGTCGTGGATGACGTGATCGGGCTGACAACACATGCCGACTTCGATACGTCCAATCCGAACCGACTGCGCTCACTGGTCGCAAGCTTTGCCATGAACAACCCGGCAGGCTTTCACTCGGTGGATGGTCGTGGTTATCGATTTCTGGCCGATCAGGTGATTGCTCTGGACGGGCGCAATCCACAACTGGCTGCGCGTCTGGTGTCACCGCTGGGGCGTTGGAAAAGGCTGACGACCGATGCGCAGAATCTGATGAAGCAGGAGCTGCAACGCATCATGGATAGCGGGCCTTTGTCACCAGATGTTTACGAACTGGTCAGCAAGTCTCTCGATTGAGTGTTTTATCCATGAAACAGTGATGAAAGTGTGAACAACGGTAGCAAGGATGCTGCACTGCATGGTGCCTGAGTTTTCCCATGATAGATTTCTCTCACAGTTTGTTCTGCAGTGTGTGCAGGGCTGTGGTCAATCAACGGAGAGGTTTATGACTGATCGACAAAAAGGCACCGTCAAGTGGTTTGATAACGCCAAAGGCTATGGTTTCATCATCAGCCCGACGGGCGAAGATGTATTCGTTCACTACCGGGTTATTTCCGGTGAGGGCTATCGCTCACTGAGCGAAGGCCAGAACGTCGAATATGTTGCCACGCAAGGTGAAAAGGGGTGGCAAGCCTCTGAAGTGTTACCAATGGAAAGCGCGTAAACATGCGACTGCATGAACAGCTGACAGCGTCAGACTCATGAGTCGGCTGGAGAGTCGTTCAGGCACAGCGGTGCAGGGTATGGCAGTTGCCTGCCCCGCACCGGCCACACCGACCGTCAAGGTCGGTGTCAGGCGAGCTCGCCGTGAGGGCGGTTGCTGCATGGCATGTTTCTTGGTTCATCGGACGTCGTGCAAGGCTCGCTCGGGGGCCTGTGAAAACGTGAGCGGACATGAGTCAGGACAAACCTGTACAGGCATCGGAGGTCAGTCAGTTCGCGCTGCTGCGACAACGCCGGTTCGCGCCGTACTTCGTCACGCAGCTGCTCGGGGCCTTCAACGATAACGTCTACAAGAATGCGCTGATCGCCCTGATCGCATTCAATGTCATCACCACTGATACTGCTGATGACGGCCTGCTGATCAATCTGGCAGCTGGATTGTTCATCCTTCCGTTTTTCCTTTTCTCCGCATTGAGCGGACAGATCGCCGACAAGTACGAAAAGGCGACACTCATTCGCTATATAAAAGTGGCCGAGATCATCATCATGATCTGCGGCGTGACGGCACTGGTACTGCAGAGCATGCCACTGCTGCTGGCGGTCCTGTTTCTCATGGGAACGCAATCTGCATTCTTCGGACCCGTCAAATACGGCATCCTTCCTCAGCATCTGCATGAAACCGAACTCACGGCCGGCAATGGTCTGGTTGAGCTGGGTACCTTTCTTGCCATTCTGGCTGGCACCATTGCCGGCACACAGCTGATGAGCTCAACCGAGGGTGTCCTTCCGGTCTCGGTGGTCCTTATGGTAGTGGCAGTTGCCGGTTATCTGGCCAGCCGCCGTATTCCGCATGCACCCGCCAGTGCACCGGACTTGCAGATTCAGTTCAACCCACTGACTGAGACCACAAGACTGATTCGGCATACCGCCGGGCAGCGCGTGATCTTCCAGTCGATTCTGGCCATCTCCTGGTTCTGGTTGCTCGGTGCCACCTACCTTGCCCAGTTTCCGGTCTACGCACGCGATGTGCTGGGGGGCAGTGTTGATGTATTCACAGCCTTGCTGGCAACATTCTCCATCGGCATTGCAATGGGATCGGTCCTGTGCGAAAGGTTGTCTCATGGCAGGGTGGAGATCGGCCTGGTGCCGTTCGGTGCCATGGGACTGACGGTGTTCGGGCTGGATCTGGTCTTTGCCACACCGGATGCACCGCTAGGTGTTGATCTGTCCATGCTGCAGTTTCTGGTAGCGGCCGGGGCCTGGCGAATCCTGCTCGACGTCTTTCTGATAGGCCTGTTCGGCGGCTTCTACATCGTGCCGCTGTATGCCCTGATACAGAAGACCAGTGCGCCGGAAACGCTGTCCCGGGCCATTGCCTGCAACAACATCCTGAATGCGCTGTTCATGGTGCTCTCGGCGGTATTCGCGTTGTTGCTGCTGGCGGCGGGTGCCAGCATCGCCCAGTTGTTTCTGGCACTGTCGCTGGTGAACGCGCTGGTTGCCCTGTACATATTCCGGCAGGTGCCGGAATTCTTCATGCGTTTCCTGATCTGGCTGCTGATTCATACCCTGTACCGGGTGCGCAAGCAGGGCATGGAGAACATACCGGAGCGTGGTGCGCTGATCGTGGTCGCCAATCATGTGAGTTTTGTCGATGCACTGATACTGGGTGGTTGCATCCGGCGGCCAGTGCGATTCGTGATGTACTACAAGATCTACAATCTGCCGATCATGAACTTCATCTTCAGGACCGCCAAGGCCATTCCGATTGCTGGACGCAGCGAGGATCCGGCACTGTACGAGGCTGCCTTTGCGCAGATGGACGCGGCGCTTGAAGCGGGGGATGTGCTGTGCATCTTTCCCGAAGGCCAGATCACCGCCGATGGTGAGATGAACGAGTTCCGGCCCGGTATTCTGCGTGTGTTGGAGCACAGTCCGGTACCGGTGGTACCCGTGGCTCTGCAGGGCTTATGGGGGAGTCTGTTCAGTCGCAAGGGAGGGCCTGCCTTCTTCAAGATGCCACGGCGAGTGTTTGCGCGTATCGGGCTGAATGTGGGCAGTGCATTGCCGGCCGAGGCGGTCACGCTGGACGCGCTTCATGAGCGAGTTCACAGTTTGCGTGGAAGTCGCCGTTGAGCAGATTGCAACTTTGCGTGCCAATGAAGGGTTCTGTGCTGTGCTACGAATTTTCATTGGCTGAGAGGTAAAGATTCAGGGGACTTCAGGCGCAAACCTTCCCATACAAGCATTGAAGTTACCCACGATGTTGAACAATCAGGAGCAGCAAGGTGTCCAGCCGGAGGTTGGCCGGCGGTCCGCGCGGCGAGTCATCGATCCGCGATTGCGCAACGATGTGCTGGCGTTGCTGCTGTTCGTGGGCGTTGGCACCTTGCTCAGCGTCAGGTTCGAATTGGTAACCCATCTGCAAGTGCTGCTCGAGCAGCATGCGTCGATTGCCTGGCTTGAAGGTGCCTCATTCCTCATCGTACTGTTGCTGGGTTCGCTGGGTTTTCTGATCCGTCGCCTGTATGTGCTGCAGTCCCGCATGGCATCGGTTGCCTCACAGCCGGTTGTCGAAATCGTGCAGGAAACCGTGGTGCATGATGCGGTGACCGATCTGCCGGGACGGCAGGTGTGGAAACGCCGGCTGGAGCAGGAATTGTCGCGCGGTGTCAGAGAAGGTACGCAGGTAGCCGTCATTGCGCTGGATCTGGATCGCTTCAAGCAGGTCAATGATGTGTTCGGCCAGGAGGTCGGTGATGCACTGCTGCGCGTGATGGCGGACAGGCTCACAGGGGTGGTGCGTGACATGGATACCCTGCTGCGCATGGGAGCGGATGAATTTCTGATCATTCAGCCCGGACTGGATAATCACGAAGGTGCAGTGTCGCTGGCCAAGCGCCTGATTGCCTCGACCCTGAACCCCATGCAGGTCGGCGAGCATCGGATCCCGATGTCGATCAGTATCGGCATCGTCATCTCATCCCCCGATTGCCGGGATTGCGAGAAGTTGTTGCAAAGAGCCAATGTGGCACTGGATCGCGCCAAGATTGCCGGTGGTTCGGTCTATCGCTTCTACGAAGCCGAGATGGACCTGCAGTTGCAGCTACGGCAGCGAATGGAGCAGGATCTTCGCGCGGCGATCGACATGGGCTCGCTGGCACTTCACTATCAGCCACTGTTCAATGTGACGGATCAGCGATTGCTCGGTTTCGAAGCCTTGTTGCGTTGGCAGCATGCCGACCATGGCTTTGTTTCACCGGCTGATTTCATCCCCCTGGCAGAAGAGACGGGGCTGATCATGGGTATTGGCGAATGGGTGCTGGAACAAGCCTGCAAGGATGCTCTGTGCTGGGCAGGGGATCGAAAGATCGCGGTGAATCTGTCACCGATTCAGTTCCGCGACCCGGAATTGCCGTCCAAGATAGCCGCCATCATCAAGCGTACCGGCTTGCCGCCGGAACGCCTGGAGTTGGAGATTACCGAAGGGGTGCTGATCGAGGATGCCGATACGGCGCTGGCAATGCTGGTCGAGCTGAAGGCCCTGGGCGTACGCATTTCGATGGATGACTTCGGTACGGGCTATTCCAGCCTGAGCTATCTGAAACGCTTTCCCTTCGACAAGATCAAGATCGATCGCTCCTTTGTCAGCCAGATGGTGGTCGGCAGTGAGGACGCCGCCATCGTCAGAGCGATTCTGGCCATGGGGCACAGCCTGGGCATGATCGCAACGGCTGAAGGGGTGGAGTCTGCAGAGCAGTTCGATTACCTGCAAGTAGAGGGCTGCGATGAGGCTCAGGGCTTCCTGCTGGGTCGGCCGATGCCATTCGAGTACGCGCTGGCGCTTTGCAGTGTGCCGGACGGGCAGATCGAGAGTGTCGTACGTCCCCTGGCCGCCGCCCACCTGCCTCGACTGGTGGCCAACGGTCGTTGATACGCAATCGCGTCAATTGGGTAAACTGCAGGGCCATCTGAACCATCCGGCCCCTCATGCCAGTCAACGCCGCTGTCAGTCCTGATCTGTTGCCCGAAGGCAGATTGCTTTATCAGAATGACTTCCCCATCCGCTGGGGAGACATGGATGCCCTTGGGCATGTCAACAATACCGTGTACTTTCGCTACTTCGAACAGATCCGTCTGGAGTGGTATCTGAGCAGCGGCTTTGCGCCACTGGACAGTGGCAGCGAAGGCATCCTGATCGTGGACAACCATGCCGAGTACCTGAAGCCGGTTGTCTATCCCATGCATGTGCTCATTCGCATGGGTGGGCACTCACCGGGCAGAAGCTCGTTCATCAGCACCTACACACTGACAGTGGATGATGTGCTGTATACCCGAGGCAGTTCGCGCGTTGTGTGGGTGGATACCAAGGCGGGCAAGTCCGTTGCCATGCCGGAGTCTGTCAGGGAAATGCTGACGCAGACCGAGAGCCAGACCGGTGAGTGATGGCTTCTGCATGCAGTGCGGCAATGCCGCCACGGCTCAGGTGCCGGCCGGTGACAACCGACCTCGCATGGTGTGTACGGTGTGCGATCACATTCATTACGAGAACCCGAAGAACGTCGTGGGCTGTCTGCTTGAATGGCAGGGCAAGGTCTTGCTGTGCAAGCGCGCCATCGAGCCGCGGCATGGTTACTGGACCTTGCCTGCCGGTTTCATGGAGAACGGCGAGAGCACGGTAGAGGGCGCTGCCAGAGAAGCCTATGAGGAGGCGACGGCTCGATGTGATGAGCTGCGACTGTTCTCTGTCTATAACCTGCCACGCATCAGCCAGGTCTATCTGATGTTCTTTGGTCAGCTGCGTGATGGATTTGCCGAGGCCAATGAAGAAACACTGGAGGTCCGGCTGTTCGATCAGTCAGAGATTCCCTGGAGTGAGTTGGCCTTTCCCGTCGTGGTCGAGACGCTGACCCGCTATTACGAAATGCGTGATCAACGCGATCGGCGAGTCTATTCAGCAGATATCTTCAGCCGCCCGGGAGCACCGCTGGATATCGTGCGTCATCGGCACTGAGGGGTGATGTGACGCGAGCTTGCTCGAACGTTGATTGACCGGTTTCGCCGTCAATGCCGGTCGAGAGGGGCAACAAGGGTCTGCGCGGCAAGTTGATTCGGTTCGCAGGGCACCTTGGCACAGTTGCACTGCGCCAGCCAGGTGCCCTGCCGAGTCCTTAAAGTTCCCGGAGTTCGCGTCGCAGAATCTTGCCGACGTTCGTCTTCGGCAGTTCATCCACGAACTGGATGATCTTGGGTCGCTTGTAGCCTGTCAGCTCTTCCTTGCAATAGGCCTTGATATCCGCCTCGCTCAGAGCAGGGTCTTTCTTGACGATGACCACTTTCACCACTTCCCCGGAATGCTCGTCGGGGATGCCGATGGCACCGGCTTCCAGTACGCCAGGGTGGCTTGCCAGCACACTTTCGATCTCGTTGGGGTAGACGTTGAATCCGGACACCAGAATCATGTCCTTGAGACGATCGACAATCTTGAAAAAACCGTTCTCGTTCATCACTGCGACATCGCCGGTATGCAGCCAGCCTTCGCTATCGATGGCGCCCGCCGTATCATCGGGACGATTCCAGTAACCTTTCATCACCTGTGGACCCCGGATGCAAAGCTCGCCGGTCTCGCCGGCAGGCAGGGCATTGTTATCCGGATCGCGGATGGAGGCATCGGTTGATGACAGGGGCAGGCCGATGGAATCGTTGTAGGCCTCCAGGTCGATCGGGTTGATGCAGGCCGCCGGGCTGGTTTCTGTCAGGCCATAGGCTTCGAGCAGGGTGACGCCCGTGATGGACTTCCAGCGATCGGCAACCGATTTCTGCACGGCCATGCCGCCACCGAGGGTCAGGCGCAGGTGGGAGAAATCGATCTTGTCGAAGCCGGGGGTGTTCATCAGTGCGTTGAACAGGGTATTGACGCCGGTGAAGGCGGTGAACTTCACCTTGCTCAGTTCCTTGACGAAGCCCGGCATGTCACGCGGATTGGTGATCAGCACGTTCAGTGCGCCCAGCTTCATGTAGGTCAGGCAGTTCGCGGTCAGCGCGAAGATATGATAGAGCGGAAGTGCCGTGATGATGATTTCATGGCCTTCATTGGGCTTGGCCGCCAGAATCCAGGTCCAGGCCTGTTGAATATTGCAGACCATGTTGCGGTGCGTCAGCATGGCGCCCTTGGCAACGCCGGTGGTGCCACCGGTATATTGCAGAAACGCCAGGTCTTCCTGCTTCAGGTCGGCCTCGGCGGCGGGCAGGGTGGCACCCTTGCTCAGCACGTCTTTCATCGAATGAGCGCCCGGCAGGGAATAGCTGGGAGTCATCTTCTTCACGTACTTGATGACGAAATTGACGAGCAGCGACTTGGGGAAGCCCAGCATGTCACCAAAGCGCGTGACGATCACGTGTTCCACCTGCGTCCTGGCAATGACATCGGCGACCGTGTCGGCAAAGGCTTCCACTACCACAATGGCCTTGGCGCCGGAATCCTTCAACTGATGTTCCAGCTCGCGATCCGTGTACAGCGGGTTGGTGTTGACGACCACGAGTCCGGCACGCAGGGCACCGAACACGGCCACGGGGTATTGCAGCAGGTTGGGCATCATGATGGCGATACGATCGCCCTTCTTCAGCCCGGCCTCGTGCTGACACCAGGAGGCGAACTGCTGGGTCAGCTGGTCGAGTTCGCGGTAGGTGATGGTCTTGCCCATGTTCTGGAAGGCAGGCCGATCAGGGAATTTACCGGTGGACTCGGTAAAGACCTCCACCACGGAGGAATAGGCATGGGTATCAATCTCTTCCGGTACGCCCGGCGGGTATGACTTCAGCCATGGCTTGTCCATGCTCACTCCTCCTCAGTTGGTGGTTATGTCAGGTGGTTGCGCAACATTTCTTGTACTTCTTGCCGCTACCGCAGGCACAGAGCTCGTTGCGTCCCTGCTTGGGTGCCTCGCGTCTGAACTGATTGACATCGGGAACCTCGGCATCGCGGAAATACCATTGCCCGTGATACTTCTCGAAGACTCCACGCTCATGATGAGTATGTCGGCGACGTGCCGCATCTCTGTAGCGTGCAATGAATTCGATACGTGCGCTGCTGTCCTCGGCCTCGCCACCTTCCACCGAGAGAATCTCCAGGCCGAGCCATTGCGACTCGCGGGCCCAACGGGCAGTTGCCGCCTCGTCGATATCCGAGCGAGTAGACGGGTGATGGGTTGCCAGGATGAATTCCATGGCGCCGAGCGTATGGGCGGTGTAGCGCGCCCGGATCAGTGCTTCGGCGCGTTCGGCCTTCTCCTCACCGTTGATGATGGGCTGGCAGCATTGTGCGAGTTCGCGGCCTGAGCCACAGGGGCATTGGGTCATTCGGTTACCTTGGTTGTGTCAATCAAAACAGCATTTTAGCGCAATCCTCGGCGATCAATGCACGTAGATACGATTGCCTTCACTGTCCCTTGTATACGGGAACCAGACGTTAAGCAATGTATGGCCCAGCATTGTGACACTGGCTTCGTCCCGAAATTCACCGGCTGAAGTAAATTCGAAACGGTATTCGCGCTGGAAACAGCCGGATCCGCGGCGCGTGCGGCCCGGTCGCATGCGGCTCAGGGCGACGCTCTGATCGAGAAACTGCAGCTGCCGTTGCTGACAGGCCTGGCGAGCATGACCGATGGCCAGTTCGTGGGCACGCGATCCAGTCCACCATAATGCGGCCAATGCGGCAGGAATCGCCAGAACGAGCAGGTCCAACAATGGATTTCCAGTCATGGTTTGATCAGTTCAGTGACAGAGTTCAACTTCAATCCTTATACTAGGGTTGAATTCACGGGGTGTAAGACAAATGACGACGATCAAGTCACTGGATGAGCAGACTCAGCTTGAGCTCGAGGCCGCCGCTTTTCGCACACTGGTGGCGCACTTGCAGGAGCGTACCGATGTCCAGAACATCGACATGATGAACCTGGCCGGCTTCTGTCGTAATTGTCTGTCGAAATATTATGTGGCAGCCGCTGCCGAAAGAAACCTTACCCTTGATTACGAGGATGCGCGCGAGCGCGTCTATGGTATGCCCTATAGTCAGTGGAAAGACCAGTTTCAGACTGAAGCGACGCCGGAGCAGAAGGCCGCCTACAAGGCGACTCACGGTTAACCGTCGATTGCTTCAACGGTTCAACGACAGGATTCGGAGACAGCGGTGAATACAGAAGACAGCCCGTCGGGCATTCCGACTGGCCGCCCGGCAAACGGGCTCGAGGAGCAGCTGGGGCAATACGTGCTTGGGGCAAAGCCTTCCAGCGTTGTCATTGTCGGACAGCCGCCGGGTGCTCTTTGGTGGCAGGAGCACTCTGCCGAGGCACAGCTCCGATGCCTGTTCTTCGATTCCATGGAGCAGTGCCTGGACTCCTTGCCGGAGGCCGATGATGACAACACAGAGGAGACTTCGGGACATCGTATTGCGTTGATGCGGTTTGAGTCGCACAATGACTCGGATAACGACTCCGATCTGGCTGCTGTGCTGGGACAGGCGGTAAGGCGTTTCCCGGAAAGGCTGATCATCAGTGTCGAGAGCAATGAGCCGGATGATGCGGCTTTTTTCGCATTTGGCTTCAGGAAACTCCAGCTCGAGGATCAGGGGTCGATACGTTTGTTCGAGTACTCTCTCAGCGAGTACAAGCAAGTGCCTGACTGGCTCAATGCCCGTTACTGGGCCAATCCGGAACGATACGGGTTGACGGGCGATCATGATTCATACTCAGAGGACGGTGAGGACGATGAAGAAGAATGACGTGGGAACCATCCAGATAACCGAGTTGCTGGGCGATGGAATCGGGCCCGAGCTGGCAGAGTCGGTACATGCGGTTGCGGATGCCTTGCCCGTCGATTTCTTCTTCCACCAGGTAGACTGGTCACTGGGCAATCGTGAAGCGCGCGGTGACGATGTCATCGACGAGGCGGAAGCCTCGATGCGCCTGACCAAGCTGGCAGTGAAATATCCTACCGTTACTCGCAAGGTCAGTCCCAACGCACTGATACGCCGGCGCTGCGATTTCAGCGTCATCTACCGACCGGCCATCTCCATCAAGGGCATCCATACCAATTTCAAGGAGGATGTGAATCTGCATATCGTGCGTATCGCCACCGGCGGTACCTATGACGATCCGGGCCAGCTGATCGGCAAGGATGCCGCCGTCTCCTTGCGCATGGTGGAACGCAGACCCTGCGAGCAGGCTGCCAAGTTCGCCTTCGAGCTTGCACGAACAAAGGGCATGACTTACGGCGGCAGCCACTATTCAATGACCAGTTCGTCCAAGCACACCATTCAGCGCGTCACCGATGGTCTGTTCGAATCCGTGGTGGCGAAAGTGCATGAGCAGTATCAGGACGTGGAACACAACGTCGAATTGTTCGATGCCTTGCTGGCCAAGATCATTCTCAATCCATCGGCTTTTGAAGTCGTGCTGGTGCTCAACGAGTACGGTGACTTTCTCTCCGACATGGCCTCCGGCCTGGTGGGCAGCCTGGGAACCGGTGCCAGTGGCAACTACTCATTCGACGACAACAACGATGTGGATATCGCCATGTTCGATCCGGCTGGCGGCACCGCTCCCGACATCGCCGGCAAGAATCTGGCAAACCCGTCAGCCGTTCTGCTGGCCTTCGGTATGCTGCTCGATCATGTCAATCGCTATGATCTGGGTCATGCCCTGCGCCTGAGTTTGCTGGGATGTATCGAAAATGGTCACAGCACACGCGATTTGGGCGGTAAACTCAACACTGACGAATTCACAAAGATTGTCATTGACAATATTCCGGCTCATCTGCCTGCCTGAGCACGCTTGTTCATGATGATCGAAACGCTAGCTTCTATGACTTGTTCAGCCCGAATCGACCAGCCAGTGACACTGTCCGGTGGTTCCTCTTCTTGTAATTTGACCAGCCCCACGCCTACGGACATCTCCATGTCGTCAAGGCCAGGACGCATTTCATGAGCGCATCACCCAAATCTTTCGACGGCCATCTTTCCATGCAGGAGCTATGGGACAACTCCATGCTCGGCGGCGCCAACTCCCCCTGGCTGGAACACCAGTACGAGCAGTATCTGAGTGATCCGAACTCGGTTGATGAAACCTGGCGCGATTTCTTCGCCAAACTGCCCCTGGTGGCAGAGAACGCTCGGGAAGTCGCCCATTCGGAAATTCGCGAACAGTTTCGTCAACTGGCACGCAGCGGTGGGGCACGTGCCGGTGCCAGTGGGACCCTGGATGCTGCCAGCAGCACCAAGGAACTCAAGCAGATCTATGTCACCCAGCTGATCAACGCCTATCGGGTGCGTGGTCACCAGTTGGCGAAGACCGACCCGCTCGGTCAGCACACACCGGCCAAGGTGCGCGAAGTGCGGCTGCACGAGAACGGCCTGTCCGAGTCCGACCTGGATACCGTGTTCCAGACGCCGTCTCTGGAAGGTATCGATCAGGCGCCGTTGAAGGACATCATTGCGCATCTGGAAAAATGCTACTGCGGTGCCATCGGTTACGAATTCATGTACATCGATTACACGCCGCAAAAGGACTGGTTGCAGCATCGCATCGAAAGCGTGGCCTCCGCACCGGCGCTGAACCCGGAAACACGCGAGTGGATTCTGCAGCGTGTCACGGCAGCAGAGAGCATGGAACGACATCTGGGTTCGCGTTATGTCGGTCAGAAGCGCTTCTCGCTGGAAGGCGGTGAAAGCCTGATCGTTGTCATGAGCGAGCTGGTGCGACGTGCCGGTGCTGCCGGCGTCAAGGACATTGTCATCGGTATGGCGCATCGCGGCCGACTCAATGTGCTGGTCAACATCCTGGGCAAGAACCCGGCTGATCTGTTCCAGGAATTCGAAGGCAAGCATAATGAAAGCCTGTCCTCGGGTGATGTGAAATACCACCAGGGCTTCAGCTCGGACATCAAGACGCCACACGGTCACATGCATCTGTCGCTGGCGTTCAACCCCTCTCACCTGGAGATCGTCTCCCCGGTGGTGGAAGGCTCCGTGCGTTCGCGTCAGGATCGCTATGGCGACAAGAACGGCGAGAAGGTCATCCCCATTGCCATCCACGGTGATGCCGCCTTCGCCGGTCAGGGCGTGGTGATGGAAACCTTCAACATGGCTGATTCACGCGGATTCTCCACCAAGGGAACCGTGCATATCATCATCAACAACCAGATCGGCTTCACCACCAGTAACGTGGCTGATGCGCGTTCCACGTTGTACGCAACCGATGTGGCGAAGATGATCAACGCCCCCATTTTTCACGTCAACGGTGACGATCCTGAAGCGGTCTTCTTTGTCACGCAGCTGGCACTGGATTTCCGCATGGCCTTCAACAAGGATGTGGTCATCGACATGGTCTGCTATCGCCGTCATGGCCATAACGAAACCGATGAGCCGTCGGTCACGCAGCCCATCATGTACAAGTCCATCAAGTCCCTGCCGACTACCCGGACGCTGTACGCCGGTCATCTGGCCGAAGCTGGCGTGGTCAGCGCATCCGATGCCGATCGCATGGTAGAGGACTATCGCCAGGCACTGGACGATGGCAAGAATGTCGCGCCAGACGTTATCGAAGGACTCAAGGAAGCGCCCGAGCTGGCGGTGGATTGGTCGGTCTATCAGGAGAAGGACTGGAAGGCACCGTATGATTCAAGTGTGCCACTGGCAACCCTGCAGGCGCTGGCAAACAGTCTGACGACACTGCCTGATGGTCTGGTACTGCATTCCCGCGTCAAGAAGATTGTCGAGGATCGTCGCAAGATGACCGCCGGCGCTCTGCCGCTGGATTGGGGTTACGCAGAGACAATGGCCTATGCCACGCTGCTGGACTCGGGTTATTCGGTTCGACTCTCCGGGCAGGATTGCGGTCGAGGTACATTTGCGCATCGGCACGCGGTGCTGCACAATCAGGCTGCCATGGGTGCCTACGTTCCATTACGCGAGCTGACCGACAAGGCCAATTTTCTGGTCATCGATTCCGTGCTGTCTGAAGAAGCTGTTCTGGGCTTTGAATACGGTTATGCCACGGCTGACCCCAATACCCTGGTTATCTGGGAAGCGCAGTTCGGTGACTTCGCCAACGGCGCGCAGGTACTGATCGATCAGTTCATCAGCTCAGGCGAAACCAAGTGGGGCCGCCTCTGTGGTCTGACACTGTTGTTGCCGCATGGTTATGAGGGACAAGGACCTGAGCACTCATCGGCGCGACTCGAACGTTTTCTGCAGATGTGTGCCGAGGACAACATGCAGGTCATGGTTCCCAGCACACCAGCACAGTGTTATCACATGCTGCGTCGCCAGATGATGCGTAACATGCGTCGTCCCATGATTGTCATGTCACCGAAGAGTCTGCTGCGACATCGCCTGGCCACATCGACGCTGGAAGATCTGGCGGATGGCACTTTCCTGCCGGTTATTCCGGAAATCGACGATTTGAAACCTGCGGGCATCGATCGACTGGTTTTCTGCAGCGGCAAGGTGTATTACGATCTGTTGGAGGCACGCCGCGAAAAGGAATTGTCCAACGTGGCGCTGGTTCGACTGGAACAGCTCTATCCTTTCCCTTACGATGCCATGACAGAAGTCGTCAAGCAGTATCCGAAAGCCAAATCCATAGTCTGGTGTCAGGAAGAGCCTCGCAATCAGGGTGCATGGCGATCCAATCGGCACCGTATCGAACGTGTTCTGCCCAAGTCCGTCAAGGAGGTGGAATTCGCCGGTCGTGCTCCGTCAGCGTCACCAGCCAGTGGTTACATGAATCAGCATCTGATTGAACAGAAACGACTGGTGGAAGAAGCATTGGGCTTGATACCCAATAGTCAGACTCACTAATCTACACTACCCAACTGAAACCGATGAAAAAGGGCCGTCATTCATGACTTCCGAAATCAAAGTGCCAACATTGCCTGAATCAATCGCCGATGCGTTGATTGTTACGTGGCACAAGAAGGAGGGCGATCCGGTTCGCCGCGACGAAGTACTCGTCGATATCGAAACGGACAAGGTCGTCATGGAAGTGCCTGCCGCCGAAGATGGCGTGCTGGGCAAGATCATTGAAGACGAGGGCACGACGGTCTCGGCTCATCAGGTTATCGGCTCCATCGAGGCGGGCTCCGCCAGTGGTGATGCAGCACCTGCAGCCACTGAGGCGCCCGCCACGGCAGAAGCTGCCGAAGCTCCGGCAGAGGCGGACGATGGCAAGGTTGGTCAGACCAGCCCGGCTGTGCGCAAGGCACTGGAAGAGCACGGTCTGCAGGCTGCTGATGTGAAGGGCAGCGGCAAGAATGGTCGTCTGACCAAGGCCGATGTCGAAAAGCATGCTGCCGCTGCCAGCAGCCAGAGTGCTCCGGCTCCTGCACCTGCCGCCGCTCCTGCGCCAGCAGCGGCTGCGTCCAGCAGCAGCGCACCATTGCCTATCGTGGCTGATGGTGAGCGAGTCGAAAAGCGTGTGCCGATGACACGTCTGCGAGCTCGCATCGCCGAACGTCTGCTGACGGCCACGCAGACAACGGCCATGCTCACCACCTTCAATGAAGTGGACATGAGCGGTTTCATTGCACTGCGCAATCAGTACAAGGACAAGTTCGAGAAGTCACACGGCGTCAAGCTTGGCTTCATGTCGATCTTCCTGAAGGCATCCACCGAAGCGCTCAAGCGTTACCCGGACATCAATGCCTCCATCGATGGCGATGAAGTTGTCTACCATGGCTACTGCGATATCGGTGTGGCTGTTTCTTCCGAACGCGGCCTGGTCGTACCGGTACTGCGTAACACGGAACACATGTCACTGGCCGATGTCGAGAAGACCATTGGTCACTACGCCGAGAAGGCTCGTGACGGCAAGCTGTCCATCGACGAGATGACCGGCGGTACCTTCACTGTGTCCAACGGTGGTGTGTTCGGATCCCTGCTGTCCACACCGATTCTGAATCCTCCGCAGAGTGCCATTCTCGGCATGCATGCCACTCAGGATCGACCAATTGCGGTCAATGGTGAAGTCGTCATCCGGCCCATGATGTATATCGCGCTGAGCTACGATCATCGAATCGTCGATGGCAAGGGCGCTGTCGGTTTCCTGAAAACCATCAAGGAACTGGTAGAAGATCCGGCACGGATCGTTTTCGACCTGTAGGAAGTACCCACGTCCGGCCCTGATGATGGCGACTCTCCAGAAGAGTCGCCATCATCGTTGACGCGCAGACTGGCCGAGAGTGTCGAATCGTTGGCGCCAGTGACAGTAGCTCGCGTTAAAACAGGTGAGCACCCCCTGTATCGCATCCTCGTAAAAGCCGCGACCCGGCTAGCCATAGGCATGGTTGCAATCAGAGCAGCAAATAGCCTAGATTCTTATGGAAGGGAAATGTGATGGGCTTATCAGAAGATGGGGCTGCTGCTGTCATCACTAACGATTCCCGAGGCGGGTAAAGCCTGACTGGGCGTTGCCTCTGTCGATCAGTGCTGTTGCCAGTCATCGTGTGATGGAACGGATTTCGGTTGTTCGGGTACTGATTGTCCGGCTCTGGCACGATTCTGCATGCACATTGATCCCTCAATCGACAAGATGGATCTGACTATGCGGACCGCTCTGGTGGTATTTCTGACTTTGCTCGCGGGTTTGTTTCTTCCCGTATCGGCCACGGCTGATGATGAGCCGCCCGGTTTGCCTGGCAGTCTGAGCAGTGCCCGCTATTCAGCCACCGCTGGTGAAATCTTCTGGACTCCGGCCAGCGACAATGTCTTCGTCACTGGATACCGCGTCGTGCGTGACGGCGAATCACTCGGGATCAAGGACGCTCGCAGCCTGTTCGAACCCTCGCTGACTCCTGGCCAGTCCTACCTCTATCAGGTAAGTGCTGTCGACAGAGCGGGCAATGAGGGGCCAGCATTGCAAGTCGAGATATCCGATCGATCAGGTGTGGGCAATGAGGGCGAGCCCGTCGGGGGCGATGATGGCTCGACAGATGCGGGGACAGATACCGGAGCAGATACCGGAGCAGATACCGGAGCAGATACCGGCGGCCAGACTGACGGTACGAGCGATGGGGCCACGGATGGTGGAACAGACGGCGGAACAGACGGCGGAACGGGTGGAGAGACAGGAGGTGGCACGGACGGTGGTTCGG
>CBDUIJ010000028.1:0-30345 GCA_965367215.1 uncultured Granulosicoccus sp. | reverse complement strand
CGCGAATATTCCGAGCTACTGGATAAAGCCATCGAAAAACGTAACTTCAAGACAGCATTCAACCCTTCCGTGCATGTCAGGGAGCTGGCGATGGCGCTGGGTAGCCACAAGGCCACACCCAGAGATATCATCGACATCCACACCTTGTCGGTTGATGTCAGGATATCCGGGATGACAACGGACAAGCGACGACTTCGCAGCGAAGAAGCGCGTTATCTGCTGACAGGTTTGCTGGGGCATCTGTGCTCATTCTACCTGTCACAGTGCAAGCAGCTGCCACCCGGCCAGCCACTACCCGGCATGGAGCAGGCAGCGCCCAATCAAGGCGATCGCCGGTAAAGACACGTGAGCAAACTGATCATGAAGTTGTTCATCGCCGGACGCTCGCCACGATCCGATCTGGCCGTCGAGAATCTGCATCGGATGCTGGCAGGCAATCCGGAGGATGATTTCGAACTGACAGTGATAGACGTACTGGAAGATCCTCAGCTGGCAGAAGACGACTTCGTTCTGGCCACCCCCACCCTGATCAAGGTAGCACCGACACCGAGTCGGCGAATCATTGGAGATCTCTCGGACAGAACGTCCCTGCTCCGAGGGCTCGACATTCGCGACAAAGCGCTGCCCGGAGACCCCAAGACAACATGACGGCCCATTCCCACCGCCCCATACTGAAACTCAAGACGGGCATTGCCGGTTTCGACGCCATATCCAATGGCGGCATTCCCGAAGGCAGGACCACTCTACTGGCGGGAACTGCCGGTAGCTCGAAGACCGTATTTGCCGTTCAGTTTCTGGCCTGTGGCATCAGCATGAACAACGAGAGTTGCGTATTCGTGACCTTCGAAGAGACGCCCGATGACATTCGCCAGAACATGCTCAGCTTCGGTTGGGACATAGCTGCCTGGGAAGCTGCCGGCAAATGGGCCTTCGTCGATGCATCACCGAAGCCGGAAGACCCTGTACTACTCAGTGGAGATTATGATCTTGCAGCCTTGCTGGCACGCATCGAACACGCCATAACCCGAACGGGAGCTACGCGTATTTCCATCGATTCCCTCGGTGCCATATTCAGCAAGTTCGACGATCATCATGTGGTGCGCGGCGAATTGCTGCGCATTTCGGTTGCGTTGAAGAAGATGAATGTCACCTCCCTGATGACCGTCGAGCGTAATCAGGAATACGGGGATATCGCCCGTCATGGCATCGAGGAATTCGTCGCTGACAATGTCATCATCCTGCGCAATGTACTCGAGGCAGAGAGTCGGCGCCGCACCATGGAAATACTCAAATTCCGTGGCACCGACCATCGCAAGGGGGAACACCCTTTCAGTATCGTGGCCGATGGCGGCATCGTGGGAGTCCCCTTGTCGACCGTTGAACTGAACCACCGCTCGTCGCATGTTCGCGTCAGCTCTGGCACCGACAAGCTCGACACCATGTGTGGTGGAGGTTTCTTTCGTGACTCCATCGTGCTGATCTCGGGCGCAACCGGCACCGGCAAGACTCTGATGGCAACCAGTTTCATCGGTGGTGCCGGCGAGAACGAACGCAGTCTTTTCTTCGCCTTCGAGGAGAGCCGCGATCAGTTGTTCCGCAATGCCGATGGCTGGGGTGTCGACTTCCAGCAGATGGAAAAGGAAGGTCGGCTCAAGGTCATGTGTACCTATCCGGAGACAACCGGCCTGGAAGAACATCTGATCGAGATGAAGAAGGCGATCATGGATTTCAAGCCGACCCGCATCGCCGTGGACAGCCTCTCGGCACTGGAACGTGGCGCAACACCAAAGAGCTTCCGCGAATTCGTCATCGGACTGACCTCCTTCATCAAGCAACAGGAAATCGTCGGGGTCTTCACCTCCGTCACGCCGACTCTGATGGGTGGCACCTCCATTACCGAGGCGCATATCTCGACGGTGACCGACACCATTATCCTGCTACGCTATGTGGAACTGTTCGGCGAGATCAGCCGTGGCATTGCGGTGCTGAAAATGCGCGGGTCTCGTCATGAGAAGGAAATCAGAGAGTTCAATATCGATCAATCAGGCATGCATGTCGGCAAACCTTTCCGCAATATCACCGGCATTCTGACAGGCAACCCGCAGTTCCACCAGACTCCGGAATCGGAACGATTGCAGGAGATGTTCGAGGACGTGTGATCGTGCCAACCCTGCGCAGCTGCATCATTCGTATTGACTACAACCCCGACACGGCGACTATTCGTAGATCATCATGCGCAAGGAAGACGAGACCTGCATAGTTGCATTGCAGAAGAAACTGGCGGCCTCCGAAGCCCGCTTCAACAATGTGGTTCACAGCTCTCCGGATGGGATTGTCGTCATCGACTATCAAGGCATCATCCAGTACGTGAACCCGGCTTCGGAATCACTGTTCGGTCATAGCAGTGAACGCCTGATCGGGGAGTCTTTCGGCTACCCGACTCTCGTAGGAGAAAAGGTGGAAATAGAAGTTCTGACGGCTGATCAGAAACCCACATTGGTCGAGATGCGCATCGTCGACATCGAGTGGGAAGAACAACCCGCCTATCTTGCAACACTCAGGGATATATCCGAGCGTCATGCCCTGCTGAGTGAACTGCATCGATCAAGCAAGGACCTGGAACATTTTTCCTCGATCGTCTCGCACGACGTGCGCTCTCCGCTGCGCAACCTGAATCTGCTGACAGGCTGGTTGCTGGATGACCATGCCGCCGAACTCAACACGGATGCTCTGGAAGATATCCAGCTGATTCGCAAGACCACCATTCGCATGCAGCGCCTGCTGGAAGACTTGCTGCATTACAGTCGTGTGGATCGAGTCAGGCGTATCTCGAAAGACATCAGTCTGGATGAGATTCTGGATGATGCACTGGACAATCTGGCCGACGAAATCTTCCAGAGTGGACTGCAACTGGAGCGAGAAAAGCTACCGAAAATCGACTGTAACGTACAGCAGATGGTTACATTTTTTCAGCACATCATCTCCAACACCATCGTGCATTGCGAGCGAAAACCGGAAGTCAGCATTCGTTGCAAAACAGGTTCGAGACTCTGCCATATCAGCATCGCCGATAACGGAGTTGGTATAGACGAGAAATATCTTTCCAATATTTTCATACCTTTCAATCACTTGCATTCGAAAGATTCTCACGAGGGATCCGGCGTCGGTCTGGCGACCAGCAAGAAGATCATCGAAAGACACGGCGGCAGGATCTGGATCGAATCCGAACCCGGCGTGGGGAGCGTGGTGCACGCGGAAATACCCCTGCATTCGTCGGAATCCAAGGGGTTAACTAATACACAAAAATAGCCTAATATCGTTGCGCTGGTAGTACAGGTGAATTGCGAGAGTTCCGGGCAAAGGGAAAAAACCACTTCAAGATGATTGCTATTTTATGTGCCAGCGAAGCGAAGACACCCTTCGATCAGCGCATGCTGAAGGAGCTCTATGACGAGTACGTCAAGAGAAATCGCGAACTGGGACTGACGGGCTATCTGAGCTGGAAGAACAACCGCTTCTTCCAGTATCTGGAAGGGCCCGAAAACGCCATTGACGAAGCAATCGAGTCCATTGACAACGATCAGCGGCACACCATCCTGCGCACCTTGAGACTCGGGCCGATCGAACAGCGTCGCTTTTCACGCTGGGACATGCTCAACATCTCCGGTGCCGGCATACCCGATATTCGCATTCAGGATCTCATCGAGGACGTGATGAAATCAACGGTCGGCAACGTCTTCGCCGAGACCGAATCCCGCCGCCTCATTCTCGAAATGCTCGACCAGATGTCCAAGGCGCAGAAGAGCGGAAGCAAGACACAACTACAACCGGATTCCAAGGATACCGACATCGGCATCAAACCTCCGTTTGTCGTGGTGCTGGGTGCATCGGCCGGTGGCCTTCATCCCCTGCAATCGATCGTTCAAAGCCTGAAGCCGAAGCTGGATGCCGCGTTCGTCATCATTCAGCACTTCGCGCCTGAAACCGAAACGATGATGGACATGATCCTGCAGCGCCTGACTTCGATGAAGGTGTGCACTGCTGCGGCTCACATGCGTATCGAAGCCGGCAAGGTGTATGTCATCCCCCCCGGTGAGAACCTGGAAGTGGCCAATGGCACTTTCGTCCTCAGCAAGCAGCACCGGTCGAGCCCGGGGCCTCAGTTCCCCATCGACATCTGCTTTCGATCGGTCGCTCGCGAATATGGCGACAGGGCCATTGCCGTGATCCTGTCGGGCACCGGAAGCGATGGCTCCCGTGGTGCCAAGGTTCTCAATGAAGCGGGCGGCGTCGTGCTGGCGCAAAGTCCGGAAACCTCCGAATTCGATGGCATGCCCACAGCCAGCATCGAAACCGGCATGGTGCACCAGGTGCTCGCCCCGGCCGACATTGCCGAGTTCGTCAACAACCTCAGCAGTGATTATGTACACAACTCCCTGGCGTTGTGGCCGTCCAGACGTGCCGAGTATGTCAGTGAGGTTGTTGCGCTGCTGGAAGACAACGACGTCGATTTCGCACAATACAAGAGTGAGACCCTGTTCCGCCGTATCGAAAGACGCCGTGTGCTGGCCAGCGTGGCCACCAGCGAAGAGTATGTCGAGTTCGTGCGAACGTCCCCGACAGAGCGCGATGAACTGCGCGAAGACATTCTCATCACGGTAACCAGCTTCTTCCGCGATACCGATGCCTGGGAACGACTCAAGGAGTCCATCCTGCCACTGATCAATTCAGAGATCATGCCGGGTGAGACCTTTCGAGTCTGGGTGACCGCCTGCTCGACTGGCGAAGAGGCCTATACCATCGGCATCATTCTGACTGAACTGCTGGAGACCCTGGACAAACAGATCAATTTCAAGATCTACGCCACCGATATCGAACGCAAGGCGCTGGAGCATGCCAGCACCGGCATCTACAGTGAACGCTCGCTCGAACACGTCAGTGAAGAGAGGCGTGACCGGTTCTTCAACCGCAAGGCTGGCGGTTACATCATCTCGCGTCAGATCCGCGAAAACGTGATCTTCGCACCACACAACTTCATCAAGAACGCACCCTTCACGCGGATGCACCTGGTCACCTGCCGCAATGTGCTGATCTACATGCAACCGGAGTTGCAGCAGATTGCCATCAAGATGCTGCATTTTGCATTGAACGTACACGGCATTCTGTTCCTGGGTCCGTCCGAAACCCTGGGCAATCTGCAGAGCGAGTTCTACCCGGTTCATCGTGAATGGAACCAGTACAAGAAGCTACGCAATCTGCGCCTGCCATTGCACCTCTCCGTCGAACGCTTCCGCGATGTCACGCGTGAACCTTCAGCCAGTCTGCAGACGCTGCAGATAAAGAGCGACGACAATCAGGGCAATGGCTTGCTCAGACTGTCGCTGGATGCGCTGGCTCAATACACGGGCAGCACGAATCTGCTGGTGGACGCGACGCGCACTGTCATGATGGTCATATCGGACCCTGCCGGCATACTCCAGGTACACCGCGGTGAACCCACGCTGGACATCGCCAAGATGATCCCCGAGAGCCTGCGACCGTCCATGACCTTCGCCATCTCCCGCGCCTTCAAGGAAGACAAGTCGGTGGCGCACAGACAACTTCGGTGCAAACCGGTCGGTCAGGGTGAACGCATGGTTGACATAGAAGTCATCCCGCACTTGCCGCTGGGTGAAAACAATGCGCAATACGCGCTGGTTGTCATCGGCCCTTCATCGACCGCCTCGTCACACTTGTCCAGCATCGTTGACGATACGCAGTCGGACAACAACCAGGTCGATCAGTTGCGGCTCGAGCTGGAAGAAACCAAGAAAGCGCTGCAGGCAGCGATCAACGACCTTGAATCCTCCAACGATGAGCAGCGTTCGGTCAACGAGCAGCTATCCGCGGCCAACGAGGAATTGCAGAGCACCAATGAAGAGCTGCAATCGGTCAATGAAGAACTGTACACCGTCAACTTCGAGTATCAGACCAAGATTCATGAGCTGTCCGATCTCAATCACGATCTGGACAATCTGCTCGACAGCACCAATCTGGGCGTGATATTCCTCGACTCCGAATTGTGCATCAGGCGGTTCACCGATGTGGCAACCCAGACAGTCAATCTGCTGCCATCCGATATCGGCCGACCATTCGTCGATCTGGCGCACAACCTTCAGTACAGGGAATTGATGAGCGACATGCGTCGTGTGCTTTCCATCGGCAAGTCTATCAGCCGGGAAATATGCAGAAACAACGTCGACCAGCTACAGGTGGGTATCCACCCCTATCGCGCTGGCGGTGGACTCGCTCAGGGGGTATTGATCATGTTCCGCGATCTCAAGGCCAAATCCCCGACAAGCCAAGTCGCGGAAGATCTGGACAAAGTTCATTGATTCTTTCATTGTCCAGTTGCAGCAGGCGTGTGATGTCGTGAGGCAACTCTGCCCGCGACATCATGAAGCCTTGCACGGCGTCGCACTGATTGGCTGACAGAAATTCCAGCTGACTGGCCTGTTCGACACCTTCGGACACCACACGCATGTTCAGCCGGTGCGCCATGGTGATGATCGATGAGATCACCGAACGCATCTGCTCGGACTGATCCAGGTCCTTGATGAACATCCGGTCTATCTTCAGCCTGGACACCGGCAGGTGCACCAGCCTGGCCAATGATGAATGCCCCGTACCGAAGTCATCGATAGTGACGATATGTCCGGCATTCTGCAATTGCCTGAGCGTATCCCTGGATCGCTGATGATCGATCATGATGGCCGATTCGGTTATCTCTATCTCCAGCGCCTGACTGGGTAACTGATAGAAGTCGAGTGTCCGCTGCACTTGCGCGGCGAACTCCGGTTCAAGCAGTTGTCGTGTCGACACATTGATGGCAATGGGCTTGGAGAAACCCTGACTGCGCCATTCATTCGCCTGCCAGCAGGCTGTCTCCAGCACCCACCTGCCAATCTCGACAATGCGATCCGATTTCTCGGCCAGGGGAATGAATTCGTTCGGGGAAATGATGCCCAGCTCGGGGTGGTCCCAGCGAATCAGGGCCTCGATGGACTCCACCGTCAGGGACACCGTGTTGTAGATCGGCTGGTAATACAACTCCAGCTGATCATCGATCACTGCTCGTGCCAGACAGGTTTCCAATCGCGACAGGCGGCTGAAGGATTCCACTGATGCGCGGCTGAACAATCGCACCTGGTCCCGCCCTGCCTGCTTGGCCTGGTACATGGCGGCATCGGCCCCCTTGATCAGGTCATCGATTCTCATGGCATGATCAGGATAGAGACTGACACCCATACTGCTGGTGACACTCACTTCGCCGTCTTCCAGCTGCATCGGCATGCTGATGATTCGCGCAATTTTCTGTGCCACGGCAACCGCATCGGTTTCGTCCACCGGGTCACCCAGAATGATGGTGAATTCATCCCCACCCATTCTGGCAATCGTATCGGCAGGGCTCAGATGCTGATGAACTCGATCCGCCACCTGGCACAGCACCTGGTCACCGATGTGATGCCCCAGGGTGTCATTGATGGGCTTGAAGCCATCCAGATCGAAATAGATGATGCCGACCTTGCCGTTCTCCAGGGCACGCTGTGCCACCAGAGACTGCAGCCGATCGGTGAACATCGTACGATTGGGCAGATTGGTCAAGGGGTCGTGATGCGCCAGCTTCTCCAGGTAATCATTGGCATTGCGCAGCAGCTTTTCGGTGTTCAGCTGCTGGGTGATATCGACCACCATGATCTGATACTTCAAGCGTGAGGCATTTCTGGCGCGAATGCAGCTGGAGACCAGCATGACGCGTTGCGACAGGCCGTTGCGCAGTTGCAGTGTCACCTGCCACTTCAGGGACAGATGTGTTTCGGCCACGGACGACAGTTGCTCGTTCAGATGCGAATGGTCGCTTTCGCACAGGAAGTCCGAGAAAGGCGTGTTGATCAATTGCACGCTGGGCAGTCGCAGCAGGCAGGTCGCAGCCAGATTCACCTGTTCGATGATTCCGTCTTCATCGACCGCCAGATACGAGACCGGAGCCAGGTCGAAAAGCTGCCTGAAGCGGCTCTCGGTGCTCTTGTGCTCGTTGATCAGGTTCATCAACTCGGCACTGCGCCCTTTCATCTCGGCCAGAGCCACCCGGTGACCGGCAATCTGATCGTGCAGCTCCTGCTCACGCATTTCGAGCTCGGTGTTCTGATTCTCCAGAACACGCAGGCGGGCCCGCATGACATGCATGTCATCATTGGTGGGCGCTACCGCATCCAGCGAATTGTGCAGATCGTCTACGGCCTTTCTGATGGATGTAATCATGGCAGCTTGCAATTACCGAGCTTTGGTTCTTCAGAACTCCAGTGAAGCAAAGTTTATGCGAGTCACAAGGTCGGTTTGCGGGGCACCCGCTGTAAACGTAGCTCCCGGCACGTTACTCCATGTTACTTTTCACTCAAGATACGCTGCAAGTTGCCGAGGCGACGGAATATCGACATGGGGTGCGCGAAAACGCCCCTGCTTACTGCAGCCCTTGCGCCCCCGCCTGTAATTCGACGGTTTTCCGTCAGTTCCAGTTGACAGTACAATGACGCGTCAGCGATTCTGACGCATCAACAGCAAGCCTGTCACCGATACCAGAGCGGAAAGACTCAGCAGAATGAACAACCAGATGTCGGCAGATGGCAGAAGATAACCCACAGCCACTGACAGGATAACGCCAAAAGCGGTCTGCACACTGCCCGCCAGCCCCGATGCCGATGCCGACAGCTCCGGCCGAAAACTCATCGCCAGCGTGATCATGCTGGGCAGCGACATGCCGTTACTGAATGCGACAAACATCATGGGCAGAAACAGCGCCAGAGGATGCTGCAGCGGTAACAGCACCCAGAACAGTACAAGCCCGGTAATAAAGGGCAGAAAGCCGAACAACAGCATTTTCTCGACACCGAATTTCTCGGAAAATCTGCCGGCAACCAGATTGCCACTGAGATAACCGATCGCCACCATGGCAAACCAGATGCCATAGGAAGAGGCACTCATACCCCGACTTTCCATGGCGATATAAGGGGCGCCGGACAAGAAGCCGTAGTAGACCCCCACCGCACCTGCGAGCATGCAGGTGCAGGCAACAAAACCCTTGTGTCGTAATAATGTCAGTGATGAGGAGAAGAATGTGCCTTGCGACCCGCCCTCCCCGTTGACCGATGCATTACCAAGCGTTTCGCGCTGGTAGCGCCAGCAGGCCAGAAGCAACAGGCTGGCCAGACCCGCAAGACCGGCATACATGAATCGCCAGCTGGTGTTGTCTGTCACCCAGCCCCCTACGGCCGGTCCGAACAAGGGCGCGACCATCATGGCGGTGGTCATGTAGCCGATCATGCTGGCCGCCTTGCCCTGCGAATAGATATCACGCACGATGGTACGTGGCAGGAAGACACAGACGGCCCCTCCCACCCCCTGCACGAACCGGCCAGCGAGCAACACCTCGATGGACCCGGCAGTGGCGCACACCAGGCTACCGATGATGAACACCAGCAGGCTGAACAACATGACAGGACGCCTGCCATACGTATCGGCTGCCGGGCCCAATACCAGTTGCGATAACAGATTGGCCGCCAGAAAGACCGTCAACACCATCTGCGCCAGTTCATAGCGTGTCGACAGATCCGCCATGACGGCACTGGTTGCCGGCAGAACACCATTGAGTGTCAATGGCCCGATGGCAGATACGGCAATCAGCAAGAACAGAAGCGGCTTTCCCAGCTTTTGCATGAGGGTATTCGGCTCAGTCTCTATCGGCCAGACGGACGGCACGCGCCAGCAGCTGTTGCGCCATATCCAGATGAAGCCGCTCTACCATCTGCCCCTGAACCTGCACGACACCAGCTCCGGCATTGCCTGGCTCGTCGAAGGCCGCCACGATGGCTTCCGCCTGCTCGATGGCCTCGGGCGACGGTGCAAACAGGCGGTTGGTAATGGCAATCTGCTTGGGGTGTATCAGCGTCTTGCCACCCATGCCCATGGCCAGTCCCTGCCGGCATTCATTCTCCAGGCCTGCACTATCGGAAAAATCGTTGAAGACACCGTCGAGTATCTGCAAGCCATACGCTTTGGCGGCAGCCACCAGTGTCATCAGCCATGGGGTCAGCAGCGTCCTGTCCTTGCTCATCGGCATGCCAGCCTCTCGCACCAGATCGTTGCTGCCGACAATGAACAGTGACAAGCGCGGACATTCGCTGACGCACTGCGCAATGGACTGCGCATTGAGGATCGCCAGGGGCGACTCCATCATTGCCCACAAGGCGATGCCCCCTGTATCTGGAAACGCATCCAGTGCCCGACTCAGCGAACGCACATCGTCTGCAGTCTCCACCTTGGGCAGGACAACGGCATCGGGTCGGCTGCGCGCCACCGCTTCCACATCGTCCTCGTGCCAGCGTGTGCCAGCGGCATTGATTCGCAGCGCACGCAAACGGTGTCCATAGTCGTATTGTGTCAGCGCCCTGACCGCCTGCTCGCGAGCCACCTGCTTGGCGTCCGGGGCGACGGCATCCTCCAGATCCAGAATCACGGCATCTGCCGCACACACCGGCCCCTTGGCCAGCACTTTCTCGACCGATGCCGGCATATACAGTGCCGACCGGCAATCTACCTGATTCATGCTCTTCTTCCCTCCTGAAAATTGACAGCCATATACATCATTGCCCCTACCAGCAGCCCCCAGAAAGCGCCGCCGACACCCAGAAATGCAAGTCCAGACCCGGCAAACAGAAACGTGATGGCCGATGCTTCGCGTTGCCGGGTATCCGCCAGTGCAGCTGCCAGAGCGCCGGAAAAGGAGCCCAGCAGCGCCAGACCGGCAATGGCTTCCACCAGTACCGATGGCACCAGCACGATGAACAGACCCATGACCCCGGCTATCACTCCCCACCCCAGATAGGCAATGCCTGCAAACACGGCAGCCCAGTAGCGTCGCTGCGGATTCTCATGCGCATCCTCACTGCAGAACATCGCCGCCGTCAACGCCGCGAGATTGATTCCCAAGGCCCCGAAAGGTGCCGTAATCAAGGAGAAAAAGCCCGTATTGAGTATCAGCGGACCCGCTTTGGGTTGATAGCCGTAGGCCCTGAGTATCGCCACACCCGGCACGTTTTGCGATGCCATGGTCACCACGAACAGCGGGATACCAATGCTGATCATCGCCTGCGGATCGAATATCGGCTTGATGAATTCTACATGCGGTATCAGGCTGGCGCGCAGTTGCACCGCGAAGTCTTCGGGAACACCCAGACGCCAGGCGACCAGCGGCACCAGAACCAGCAATGCCGCAGGCACAGCGAAAAAACGGTTGATACGACCCACCAGCCACCAGGTCAGCAACAGCGGCATGGCAAGCCAGGCATCGTAGGCGAGCGCATGAACCGGCGCCAGACAGATAGGCAGCAATACGCCCGCCAGCATGGCATTGGCAAGGCTGGCAGGAATGGCTTCGATCAGCCGCCCCAGCGGACGAAACCAGCCGGCAATCAGCAGCAGCACGGCACTCATCAGATACGTGCCGATGGCCTCATTGACACTGCCCAGGGTATCGCCCGAGGCAATCAGCAGAGCCGCACCGGGCGTCGACCAGGCGACACTGATCGGCATCCGGTAGCGAAACGCCAGCACGATTCCCGATATTCCCATGCCGATGGACAGAGCCACCAGTCCGGAGATGGCCTGTGCTTCCGTGGCCCCCGCCGAACGCAGCCCCTGCAGGACAATGGCAAACGAGCAGGTATAGCCGACGATGGAACCGAGCACGCCCGTACCAAAGGCTTTCCAGGAGGCATCATCCAGGCGTTTGCCGGCTGGCTGTTCGCCACTGGCAGGAAGGTTGAGTTCAGTCATCAGGGGATATCGTGAAAAAGGCGAATCCTTGGAGATCGCCTCTTGCGTCCAGGTGCCAGACTGTCAGTTACAGGCAACTCGGTGACTACCACCCTTGGCCGTACAGGGTATCGAGCGGATCTGCGCACAAGTCCAGCACTCCGAACATGACAATTCGGCATTTCATCTTTCTTCCAAGCTAGAATAACGCTTTTGAGTTCTCAACTGGCCATGCATATTCTATTGATCGGTAGTGGTGGACGCGAACATGCAATGGCATGGAAACTCGCGCAATCGCCTGACGTTTCTCGAATCAGTGTCGCGCCCGGCAACCCCGGCATGCTGCACGACGCCAAGATTTCACTGGTACCGATCGATGTATCGGATATCAGCGCACTACGCGAATTCGCCCAGACCCAGGATGTTCACCTGACGGTCGTGGGTCCGGAAGCGCCGCTGGTCGCCGGCATTGTGGATGATTTCAGCGCACACGAGCTGCGCATATTCGGCCCGCACAAGGCAGCCGCTCAGCTGGAAGGCAGCAAGGCCTTCGCCAAGGACTTCATGGCGCGTAACAACATTCCCACGGCGGCCTACGACACCTTCACGGACGTGGAGGCCGCGCATGCCTTCATCGAAAAGCACGGTGCCCCCATCGTCATCAAGGCCGATGGTCTGGCTGCCGGCAAGGGTGTCGTCGTGGCTCAGGACAAGCAGGAAGCCTTTGCAGCCGTTGAATCCATGCTCGGTGGACAGTTCGGTGAAGCCAGCGCACAGCTTGTCATCGAAGAGTTTCTCGCCGGTGAGGAAGCGAGCTTCATAGCCGTGGTCTCCGGTCGAGACTGCCTGGCCCTGGCCACCAGCCAGGATCACAAGGCACGCGACGAAGGCGATACGGGCCCCAATACCGGTGGCATGGGAGCCTACTCTCCTGCCCCTGTCGTGACCGATGCGGTGCACTCACATGTCATGAAAGACATCGTGCAACCGACCATCAATGCACTGGCCGATGAAGGTATGCCATTTACCGGCTTTCTGTATGTCGGCCTGATGATCGACGGCGAGGGAAATGCCAGGGTTGTCGAATACAATGTTCGCCTGGGCGATCCGGAAACCCAGCCACTGATGATGCGCCTGCAAAGCGATCTTCTGCCATTACTGGATCATGCGGTAGACGGCACATTGCCCGAAGCCACCATCACCTGGCGCGAAGGCAGTGCCATCGGCATTGTCATGGCCGCCGGTGAGTACCCTGCCGGCAGTAGTCACGGCAAGCCCATCACGGGTATCGAAGATGCTGAATCGGGTCAGTGCAAGGTATTTCAGGCCGGCACACGTCTGGAAGATCAGCAGCTGGTGACAGCAGGCGGTCGGGTCTTGTGTGTCACGGCCACCGGCGATTCACTGGCACAGGCCAAGCAGCGCGCCGAACTCGGGGCGGCCTGCATTTTCTGGGAAGGATGTCGCTATCGTCGTGACATCGGTCACCGGGCATTGTAGAACCGGAAGACCTGGTGGCGCCCGACCGACATCCGGTCGGGCCACCTGCTGAGCGAGTCGAGTAGCGCGTCAACAGCTACTCGATGGCCAGCGTATGGCGCTTGATCAGCGCTTCATGGAATCGAAGAATTCGTTATTGGTCTTGGTCTGTTGCAAACGACCCAGCAGGAATTCAACCGCTTCGATCTCATCCATGGAATGGATGAACTTGCGCAGGATCCAGGTCTTCTGCAGCTCTTCGGGATCCATCATCAGCTCTTCACGGCGAGTACCGGAACGATTGATGTTGATGGCCGGGAAGACCCGCTTTTCAGCGATGCGCCTGTCAAGGTGCAGTTCCATGTTACCCGTACCCTTGAACTCTTCGTAGATGACTTCGTCCATCTTCGAACCGGTATCGACCAGCGCGGTTGCAATGATGGTCAGGCTTCCGCCCTCTTCGATGTTACGAGCCGCACCGAAGAAACGCTTGGGACGATGCAGTGCATTGGCATCGACACCACCGGTCAGCACCTTGCCCGAGGACGGGACAACCGTGTTGTAGGCACGCGCCAGACGTGTGATGGAGTCGAGCAGAATCACCACGTCCTTCTTGTGTTCAACCAGTCGTTTGGCTTTTTCGATAACCATTTCGGCGACCTGTACGTGTCGCGCGGCAGGTTCGTCGAATGTGCTGGAAATGACTTCACCCTGCACCATGCGCTGCATTTCGGTGACCTCTTCCGGCCGTTCGTCAATCAACAGGACGATCAGGTAGGAGTCGGGAGAGTTGGCGGCAATACTCTGCGCAATGTTCTGCAGCATCAAGGTCTTGCCCGCCTTGGGCGGCGATACGATCAGACCACGCTGGCCCTTGCCGATGGGGGCTGCGAAGTCGATGATTCGAGCGGTGATGTCTTCGGTACTGCCGTTGCCGCGCTCCATGGTGAAGCGTTCATTGGCATGCAGTGGCGTCAGGTTTTCGAACAGAACCTTGTTCTTGGCCTGTTCTGGTGGGCTGAAGTTGATTTCATCGACCTTCAGCAGAGCGAAGTAACGCTCACCCTCCTTGGGAGGCCTGATCTTGCCGAAGACCGTGTCTCCGGTTCGCAGTGCAAATCGGCGAATCTGACTGGGCGAGACGTAGATGTCATCGGGTCCTGCCAGATAGGAACTGTCGGCCGAGCGCAGGAAGCCGAATCCATCCTGCAGAATTTCCAGCACACCACTGGCAAAGATGTCTTCGCCCTTGTGCGACTGCGCCTTCAGGATCGAGAAGATCATGTCCTGTTTGCGCTGGCGAGCTACGCTCTCGACACCAATGGTCTGTGCAAGCTCGATGAGCTCGGTAGGATTTTTTTTCTTGAGGTCAGTCAGGTTCATACACGGAATGCGCGGGAAAGCCGTAAAAGGCAGAATTAAGGGGATGGCCACAGGGCGTGGCGGATCAGTCTCGAGTGGAGCGTAATTCTGAAAACTGGGTACGTGGCGCGCGCCGGGAGACGGCGGGCTGCAGGACGTCGTGGCAGTAACTTAGCACGATTTCTGACAAAGAGTCCAGCGATTGCTGGTAAACCGATATTTACTGTAGATTTTTCGAGTATATCGGAACAGGAATGGCGATTCCCTGACAAGACACAAAGGGTACAAGGGGCCTGGCTATCGATTTTCCTGTTTCAAGCGTTTGAATATCCCGCTAGCCAGAATCGCGCCAGAAACACGATCCGGCCACCTGGTGCAGGCAGCCGGATAATGATCATTCAGAAGATATATCAGGCGTTTTCGTCAAGGAACTGCGTCAACTGTGATTTGTTCAGGCCACCGATCTTGGTACTTTCAACGGCACCATTCTTGAACAGCATCAGCGTAGGAATGCTGCGAATGCCATACTTGGGTGGTGTATTCGGATTCTCGTCTATATTCATCTTGACGATTTTCACTTTTCCGGCGTATCCGGGAGCTACATCTTCCAGAACCGGCTGAATGGCCTTGCAGGGTCCACACCATTCTGCCCAGTAATCAACAAGAACCGGAGTATCGGATTTCAACACTTCTTCTTCGAAGGTCGCATCAGTAATGGGGGTAATATGTTCGCTCATTTGCACCTCTGCTTGAAAACAGTATGGAGCCAGTTACGCATTGGCAACGCAACTGGCATGGATAAATCGACAGGCTCTGAGTACTTACAAGCCTGCGTCAGGAATGTTTATAGTGAGTTGTCCAAGGTGTCCTTGATGAAAGAGGATCCTCAGCCGTGCCACCGCGCGTCTGTGCAAGGTCGACAATCAGCCCCACGACGGGTTTCAATTTTATCAGATCGCATCGCACACATCGCATGACAACCACAACTCCAGACTCACCAGCTAACCCTACAGAGAATGCTGGAATCAGCACCTTTCGTGAACTCGGACTGCCGGAACAATTACTCAAGGCCACCGACGAACTCGGGTTCGATACCTGCACTGAAATTCAGGGACTCTCCCTGCCCGTCATCGCCTCCGGCCAGGACATTGCCGCACAGGCGCAGACCGGTACCGGCAAGACCGCAGCCTTTCTGCTGGGCAGCTTCGCGCGTCTGCTCACACAGGATGGAGGCGAGAGACGCAAAGATCAACCACGCATGCTGGTCATTGCCCCCACGCGTGAACTGGCCATGCAGATCAAGAAGGATGCCGACTCGCTGGGAGCCCATACCGGCCTCAAATGCGCGGTGGTCTATGGCGGTATCGACTACGACAAGCAGAGAAAGGAACTGGCCGACGGCGTCGATGTGCTTATCGGCACCCCGGGCCGCCTGATTGACTATTTCAAGCAGAAGATCTTCGATTTGAAGAAGCTGGAAATCATCGTGCTCGATGAAGCCGACAGAATGTTCGACCTGGGCTTCATTGCCGACATCCGCTTCCTGCTGCGCCGCATGCCGCCCCCCGGAGAGCGCCTGAGCATGCTGTTCTCGGCCACCTTGTCACATCGAGTCATGGAGCTGGCCTATGAACACATGGACAACCCGGAAGCGATAAAGACCGAAACCACCGGCGTCACGGCAGACGGTGTCCGACAAGCGCTCTATCAGCCGGCAACCGACGAGAAGATACCGCTGTTGCTCGGCCTGCTGGGAACACTCAAACCCGCCCGCGCCATTGTCTTCGTCAACACCAAGCGTGCTGCCGAGAAGATCGAAAGCTATCTGCTGGGCAATGACATTGCCTGCGGCACCCTCTCCGGCGATGTGCGACAGAGCAAGCGTCAGAAGATACTGGCCGATTTCACCTCTGGCCAGCTGCCGCTGCTGATTGCCACGGATGTGGCGGCGCGCGGCCTGCATATCGACGATGTCAGCCATGTATTCAACTACGACCTGCCACAACAGGCGGAAGACTATGTGCATCGCATCGGTCGGACAGCCCGAGCCGGAACACAAGGCGTCGCGGTCAGCTTTGCCTGCGAAAACTACTCCTTCTCGCTACCCGAGATTCAGGAATACATCGGGCAGAGCATTCCTCTGGAAATGATCACCGATGAACTGCTTGTCGAGCCCAAACCACCCAAGCGCATCGAGCGTGACCGTGTAGGCAATACGCACGGGGGAAGAAATGGCAAAGGTGGCAAGCCGGGGCAGAACAGCCGCAGCGGTGGCGGCCGCAGCGGTAGCAGTAACAGCCGGAGTCGCAGTGGCGGCAACAGTGGCAGCGGCCGTAGCGAGCGAACCGACAAGCCCGCCCCTGCCAGGGCAGAAGGTGCTCCTGCAACCTCCGGGGATGTAAAACCGGCAGCAAAGACGCCGGATGCTGCCAATCCGGAGGCCCAGAAGCCGCGTCGCCGACGCAGAAGACGCAAACCTGCAGACGGTGAATCGGTCGGACAGGCAGGCTCAGGCGCCACCTCCGGCGATGGCAAGGCACCCGACAAGGATCAGTAGTCACTTTCTGCACGAGCCCGGTGCCGTCGCAAAAGCGTGGCACCTGTCACCAAAAGCAGTAGACTGACTGTGGACAGTCGGTATCAACCCGAATTCCCAACGGCCACGATGACAACGCTGACGGGTGACTTGAGCGAACAGGTACCAGTCTGTCTCCACCGATAATCTCGAGAGGCAGGAACATGGCGACAGGTACAGTCAAGTGGTTCAACGAGGCCAAAGGCTTCGGATTTCTGACGCAGGACGATGGCGGCGACGACGTCTTCGTGCATTTCTCCGCGATTGAAGGCGAAGGCTTCAAGACGCTGAACGAAGGCCAGAAGGTCGCCTTCGAAGTCGAAGCCGGCGCCAAGGGGCCGCAGGCAACCAGCGTGACTGCACAGTAGGTTTCGACCTGTGAAGCAGGCTTGTTACAGCGTGGTACGACGGGAAGGGCCGCTTGCCCTATAATTCGTCCAGAATGGCGCTCATAGATGGCCGTGCGAGCGCTTCGGATTCGCACTCAGACAATCTGGCACTCCAATGGATCTACAGCAAGCCCGCAGCAACATGATCGAACAACAGGTGCGTCCCTGGGACGTACTCGATCAACGTGTACTCGATGTCCTGTCGGGAATACCTCGAGAAGACTTTCTGGACCCGGCACATCACGGTGTTGCCTACAGTGATTTCCAGCTACCGATAGGTCATGGCCAGTTCATGTTCAAGCCGACGCTGGACGGACGTCTGTTGCAGTCGCTGCAGCTGGAACTCACGGACAGCGTGCTCGAGATCGGTACGGGTAGCGGCTATCTGACTGCCTGCCTGGCGCGCCTTGGTGGCCAGGTGGACAGCATCGAGATCATCGGGGAGCTGGCGCAGAGTGCTGCGGCTCGTCTGGAGACACTGGGAATCAGCAATGTGGCTGTCCTGCAGCAGGACGCCACGGCACAATGGGATGCTCGTGACGGCTATGACGCCATCGTCATCGGCGGGGCCGTGCCTTCCATCCCGGACTTCTACCGCAAGAAGATGAATATCGGCGGTCGCCTGTTTGCCATCATTGGTGAGAACTCCAGCCCTGCCATGGAGGCAGTCCTGCTCACTCGTGTTCGCGACACGGAATGGAGCCAGGAAAGCCTGTTTGAAACTCGCGTAGACCCTCTGGTCAACTTCGACTCCGAATCACCCAGCTTCGTTTTCTAAATGACTCCCGTGAAAACCCTGACCGACCCGAACCCGAAGCAGCCACGCTTCGCCGTCAGCCTGGTATGTTCAGCCCTGCTCTCTCTGCCCATGCTGTGGAGCAGCGCTGTCAACGCCGCCGACCTCGCAGAGGTCTATGAACAGGCGCGGCAGTATGATGCCGAATACTCAGCAGCCCGATATGATCTGGAAGCTGCACGACAGGTGATTCCGATCGCTCGCTCCACTCTGTTGCCCCAGCTGACCTTCGGTGGCGAGGCCGGACTGAGCACACTGGCCGATGACGGCGAAAGCTCCTACGGAGAGACTGGGCTGTCGCTCTCACTGCGACAGACACTGTTCAACCGAACTTACGGCAAGACGCTGGACCAGGCAGAGATCAGCGTCATGCAGGCAGAAGCACAATATGCCGCGCTGGGTCAGGCACTGATACTGCGAGTGGCCACGGCCTACTTCGAAGTGCTGCGCTCACAGGCCATTCTGGAATTCAGCCAGTCCGAACTGGAGGCCATCAGCCGCCAGCTCGAGCAGGCCGAACGACGTTTCGATGTCGGCCTTGTGCCCATTACCGATGTGCGCTCGGCACAGGCTCAACACGATCTGGCCGTTGCCCAGGAAATTGCCGCCTCCAACCAGCTGTCCACGGCACGTGAAGCTCTGGTTCTCATCAGCGGTGTGGATACCGAATCGCTGGCATTGCTGGCCGACGACCTGCCCTTGCTGCCACCCGAGCCTGCCGATATCGACGCCTGGGTCGATCAAGCCCTCGAACAGAATCTGGAGCTCATGATTGCTCGATACGCCGAAGAGAGCAGCAGGACTCAGATCGCCATCGAACGCGCCGGCCGTTATCCGACACTGGACCTGGTGGGAACTGCCGCCTCCAACACGACCGAGCAGGAACTGCGCAGCGATACGGATGTGGCGCAGATCCAGTTGCAATTGAGCATTCCCATCATCACCGGCGGGCGTATCAACGCCCAGGTGGCTCAGGCACGCGCTCAGGCTCAGTCCTCCGGTGAACAGCTGTTGGCTCAGGAACGCGCAACCACCCAGCAGACCCGTGACGGTTATCGGGGTGTGCAAGCGTCCATCAGTCGTGTCAAGGCCTTGCGACAGGCACTCGATTCCACCCGGAAATCTGCCGAAGCCACCGAAGCGGGCTTTCGTGCCGGCACACGGACCTCGGTTGAAGTCCTGCAGGCCTTGCGGGACACCTACAGTGCCCGCTCGGACTATGCCGGAGCTCGCTACGACTACATCATCAACAGCCTCAACCTGAAAGCGGCATCAGGCACTCTGTCCGAAAGCGATCTGCTTGCAGTCAATCGTTTTCTGGCCGAACCTGACGCCGAATAGGATTCATCGCTTGTCATTCAAAGCGCGAGACTATCTCGCGCCGCGTTTCTGGCCAACCTGGCTGGGATTCGGTCTCTTCTGGTTGCTTACCCGGCTGCCCTACCCCGCGGTCATGCGAGTCGGGCGCGGGCTTGGCCGGGTGATGTATCGCGGTTTTGCCAGCCGCCGCCGGGTAACGCTGATCAATCTGAAACTGGCCTTCCCCGAGTTGTCCGACAGCGAGCGTGACACCATGGCCCGCAGTGCTTTCGCGCACCTGGGCATGGCCATCGGGGAGACGGCCTGGACCTGGTACCGCTCGGTCAGACACATCAGTCCGGTCGAGATCACGGGCAAGGAGCATGTCGATGCAGCACTGGCCAGAGGCAAGGGCGTCATCCTGTTGCAGGCCCACTTCACCCTGCTGGAAATGTGCGCCGCCGTGGTGGGCTCGACCTGGCCGATCCGTGCGGTCTATGACAGCCCCAAGAACCCCCTGTTTGCGGCCAATCTGCTGAAGCACCGCTCACGCCACCTGGCCGGCATGATCGACAACAAGGGGATTCGCGAGATGGTCAGGCAGCTCAAGCGCGGCGAGATCGTCTGGTACTCTCCCGACCAGAGCGTGGCGGCCACTCACGGTGGCATCGAGACCCTCTACTTCAATCAGCCGGTACTGACGACCGGTGGAACCGCCCGCATCCTGCGCATGACGGATGCCACCATCATCCCCTTCATCCCCGAACGCAAGCCCGATGGCAGTGGCTATGTCTTCGCCTTCCAGCCACCGCTGGAACTGGATGCATCGGATCTGACCCGCGCAACGCAGCAGGTGAATGATCATCTGGAAGCACAGGTGCGTACGCAGCCCGAACAGTATCTGTGGGCGCACAAGCGGTTCAAACCGCCAACACCTGCGCACGCCAACCCCTACAAGCGATGAGCCCTCCGTGGCGCTATCGGCTGCTGGTGCCGGCGCTCAGCCCACTGCTGCTCGCTTACACCGCCTGGCGCTCCGTGAAGGACGGAGGCTGGCGTTACTGGTGGCAGCGTCTGGGTATCTACCGAAGGCAGGCAGACTCGGCCGCCGAGGCTGACGAGACACTCTGGGTTCATGCCGCCTCGGTCGGTGAAGTCATGACGGTACTGCCACTGATCAAGGCATGGAAGACGCACTCGCCGTCCACACTCTTTCTCGTCACGACCGGCACGCCAACCGGCGCTGCCGTCCTGCAGAAACAGGCAATTCCGGGTCTTCGGCATCAGTATCTGCCCGTTGATTTTTCCGGCGCCAGCAAACGCTTCGTGGCACAGCTGCCGGCACGCCGCGGCTGGATTGTCGAAACCGAGATATGGCCCTGGCTCTACGCGCATTGTGCACGGCGTGAAATCGAGCTCACCATCGTCAACGGCCGCCTGTCGGATCGGACCAGTACACAGTCCGGTGGCCTGATGGGCAGCAGTTACCGGCAAGCCCTGTCTCATGTACGCGTACTGGCCCGCTCGCAAAGCGACGCCGACAAGTTCGTGACCCTGGGGGCATCGGCCACCCGGGTGCAGGTGGCAGGCAATCTGAAGTATGCCGATTCGGACGCAGCAGTGATCAGCGCGCGTCCGGTGGAAGGCGACTATGTACTGGCAGCCTCTACCCACGATGACGAAGAGCGGCAACTGGCCACTGCCTGGCTGGCAAGCGACTCCGACGCCTTGCTGGTCATCGCCCCCCGTCATCCGGAGCGAGGCCGCCCACTGCAACGGGATCTCCAGACTCTGGGCATACGCGTATCGCTGCGCTCTGCCGGACAGCAACCGCAGCCGGGCGAACGGATCTACCTGGCAGACACACTGGGCGAAATGCAAGCCTGGTATCAATATGCAACAGCCACGTTTGTCGGTGGTTCACTGATCGAACGCGGTGGGCACAACATGCTTGAACCTGCCCGCCACGCCTGCCCTACCGTGGTCGGCCCGCATACCGGGAACTTCGACGACATCATGCAACTGATGCGTGAATCGTCTGCCATTCATGTCGTGGACTCTGCCGAGCAGGTTGTTCGCTTCCTGATTGAAGCCTCGGACCCGGCGTCCGAGTATCGCGCCATGGGCCAGCGTGCGTTGGCTCTGGCCGAAGACAGCCGCCGCGTTCTGCAGCGTTATCTGCAGCTACTGAATTGAGAAGCAAACCTCTAATCCGATTATCGATCGTGTATTACCTGAATTTAACGTACCGCTTGACGATATACGTTGAATATCATTTGTATATACACTACCATTTGTTTTCCCGATAATCGGAACAAGAGAAAAAATCATGTCCAAGATCTCCACCAAGAAAGCCAAATCCATCGCCAAGAAGCTGGCTCGTAAAGCCGTGAAAAGCGTTGGCGTGAAGTCCAAGAAGAGCAAGGTTGTCAAGAAAGCCGCCAAGGCCGCTCTGAAGCCTGTCAAGAAAGGCAAGAAGGGCAAAGCTCGCAAGGCCGCCCGCAAGGTTGCCAAGAAGGCGAAGTAAGTCGACCTGCTTGAATCGTGATCAGGCCATCTGTATTGCCTGATCCGCCACCACTCGGCCTGCCGGCCGGGTGGAAGCCCGGTTCCCGAATCCAGCACAGTCGTGATAACGTCACCACTGGCGTGACGCCATAATCTGCCAGGCGATCTCGCAATGTCAAAAGAAAGCGGTACGAAAAAAGCGAAGAACAAGGAGTCACAACTGGTCATTCGGCTGGACAAGGAACTCCGTGATCAGTTCGTTGCAGCCTGCAAGGATGTGGATACGTCCGCCTCTCGCGAAATCCGGCGCTTCATGAAAAGCTACCTGCTCCGCTATGAGCGGGGAGAAATCGAATAAGCCAGCGTTTCCCGCCACTGCTTTTCCAGCAAGGCAAACCCTTCGGAAAAATCCTCTCCATCTGCCGATACCTTCAGCACTGAACGCTGCAGGCGCTGAACATTGGCCAGACACCAGCCACTGGCAGGGTTCCCTGCAGGCAATGGTCGAACCTTCGCCCTGTCGAAGTCGATCAGGGATACCGCCCTCTCGCCATCGAGCATGATGTTGTGAGCGTTCAGATCCGCGTGAAAGACACCCGCAGCGTGCATGCGAGCAATCAGCTCGCCCGTTTTCAACCAGGCATCAGCAGTTGGTGCCGAGCCTGCCTCAGCCGACAGACATTCCGCCAGCGTCCGGCCGGCCAGCCAGTGCGTGACCAGGCTTGCCTGGTAGAACGGTCCTTGCCGCAGCACCTGACAGGCATAGGGCCTGGATACCGGTAATTGCTGTCGGTGCAGGGCCAGCAAGATGTCGAACTCGCGCATGGCGCGTGTCCGTTCAAGGCCGGTGTACAGATAGTGTCGCCGGCTCAGCTTCTGCGCCAGACCCCCTCGGCGGTAGTGACGCAACACCAGCGGCTGGCCATGCAGCGTGAAGAAAAAGGTATTACCGCGTCCGGCGCCCGCCTGCCCCGTAATCAGCTGCTGACGTGCCAGCTGCTCCTCATCGAAGACAATCGGGTCGAAAGGCAGTTGGGGATCGTTGCAATGACGCCAGACAAGGCCGGAGTGCTCTGCAGAACACTCCGTGACAATCGAATCAGTCAAACGTCAGGAGTTGTCCGCACTCTGGGCAGCGGCGACATCGTCGGCAACGGCCGCAGGCGCTACCGACTTCTGCGCAACCAGTCGATAGACCGTGCCGCAGTAGGCGCAGGAGGCTTCCGGCGAATCATCCAGTGGGATGTAGACGCGCGGATGGCTGTTCCACAGTGAGCTGTCAGGTGTGGGGCAATGGATAGGCAATTCGTCGCGGGTGACTTCAACGAATGTCTGGGCGTTGGGCTGTTGCATGAAGCTCTTGACCTGTGGATGGCATTCAGAACGCTAGTTTACTGCATAGATGACGGCACCGGTCCGAGCACCCGTGTCTTCAACTCGATGATGTCATCACGCAGCTTGATCAGCACCTCATCCAGAGGCACTGTCGACGAGGCTTCCTGCAGAGCCTGCCGGTGCAGGCGGTCGCGCAGTTCCAGATAGCTGTCGCGCAGCAGCCGGACGTCGGCCTCTGCCATGAGCTGAATGCGCTCGACCACATCCAGCACCCGGATATTGTCGGTGTATGTCAACAGTTCGGGGTACTCGACGGAATACGCCAGAACCAGGTACTGCACGATGAATTCGATATCGGCCACCCCGCCCGCGTCCTGTTTCAGGTGCATGCTGTCGCTCTTGTTGGTCCCCAGTGAGACCCGCATGCGTTCACGCATGCTGGCGACCGCTTCACGCAGTTCCGATTCCGAGCGCGGCTGCGCCAGAACACCGAGGCGTATCTGCTCGAATTGAGTCCGCAGGGACTCGCTGCCCAGCACCATGCGTGCTCGCATCAGCGCCTGATGCTCCCAGGTCCAGGCATCACCGCGCTGATAATTGCCAAACGCCTCCACGCCCGTGACCAGCACCCCGGAACTGCCATTGGGACGCAAACGCAGGTCGATTTCATACAACACGCCGGCCGGGGTCGTGGTACTCATGAAGTGCACGAATTTCTGCGCCAGGCGCGCATAGAACATGGAGTTATCGATGCTTTTCTCACCATCGGTCTGCTGTGCAGTACCGCAACTGTCATGCAGGAACACCAGGTCCAGATCGGAGCCGAACCCCAGCTCCAGACCGCCCAGTTTGCCATAGGCGACAATGCCCAGGCTGGTGTCGCGCAGACCGCTCTGCGTGTCACCGTCCGGACAGCACTGCGGTTTGCCATGCCGGGCCACCAGCGGGGCTCTGACCAGTTCCAGTACCACCTCGATAAGTGCCTCGGCCAGCCAGCTGAGTTGATCACTGACTTGCATCAGTGTCAGCGTGCCATCGAGTCTGGCGCAGGCCAGTCGCATCTCGCGGCTCTGCCGGTAGTGACGCAGGCTATCCATCTGCACCTCCAGATCGGCATCACGCAGGCGTTCCAGTTGCTCCAGTACATTCGTGCGTACCGCGGCACTGTCCGGGTACAGCACGGCGCCAGGGCCAATCAAGAGTTCGTCGATGACCATCGGCTGGCGCAGCACGAAGTTCGCCAGCCAGCGACTCTCGGCAAACAGCTTGACCAGTCGCGCCAGCGCGACCGGCTGATCCCCCAGCACCTGCAAGTAACCGCTTCTGCCGGCCACGGTTCTGACCAGCGCCAGACAACGCACCAGGGTTTCCGACGGCGCGGCGGTATCCAGCGATTGCAGCATGATCATGGGCACGATACGCTCCACCCGCTCCTTGCTCTCGGCGGTCAATCGCTGGTAGAAGCCACCGCGGCTGATACCGGAGACAGCGCTCAGCATCTCTTCACTTGGCTCGAATCCGCATTTGCTCAGGGCCTCGGAGCGCTCTTCATCGTCCACCTCCGCTGTGCTGATGAACTGCCAGGTATCAACCACCCGCGCCAGCCGTGCTTCAAAGGCTGCCCGCCCCGAGTCCTGCCCCCCGTCCGTGTCACCCGACTGCGATGAGCTGCCGTCACCGTCAGACGAGACGCTGTCCACAACCTCTTCCACTTCGAACAGGCCCGAGAAACTTTCGCTGACACGCTCCTGATGGACCGCCAGCGTCTGCCGAAAGGCCGCCCAGTCGGGCTCATCGAGCATGGCAATCAGGCGCTGCCGGTCTTCTTCGTCATCCGGCAGGCTGTGTACCTGCTCGTCCCGCATCATCTGCACCGCATTTTCCACACGGCGCAGATAGGCATAGGCCGCCAGCAGACCATCCACTTCCCCCTGCTCCAGCAACTTCTGATGGGCCAGCTGTTCCAGCACGGCCACGATCGAGCGGCTGCGCAGGCGTGTGTCACGCCCACCACGGACCAGCTGAAAGGACTGACCGATGAACTCGACCTCGCGGATACCGCCGGCACCGAGCTTGATGTTGTCTTTCAGGCCCTTCTGCCGCACCGACAGGGCGATCTTGCGCTTGAGGTCGCGCAGGGAATCGAAGGCGTTGTAATCCAGATAACGACGATAGACAAATGGTGTGACCAGCGACTGATAGTCCTTGATGTCTTCCGGCAAGCCGGTGACAGCGCGCGCCTTGATCATCGCGTAGCGTTCCCAGTCACGAGCCTGCGTCAGGTAGTAGTTCTCCAGTCCGTCCAGGTTCATCACCAGTGGACCGCTCTCCCCGAAGGGGCGAAGCCGGGTGTCGACGCGGTACACGAAGCCGTCAACGGTTGCATTGTTGAGCAGACGCGTCAGCCGCTGCCCAAGTCGGCGGAAGAATTCAGAATTGTCGATCACACCCTTGCCGCCTTCACGCCCGGTGGTCTCGCCGGGTTCGGCGAACAGATAGATCAGATCGATATCGGACGAGACATTGAGCTCGTAACCACCCAGTTTGCCCATGCCCAGCACGATGAGACGTTGCTGGCGCCCCGAGGCTCCCAGGGGTTCGCCAAAACGCTCGACCAGCTCTTCATGCGACCACTGCTCGGCGGTGATGATGCAGGCATCGGCCAGTATCGAGAGATCTTCCAGCGTCCGGAAAAGCCCGGCAGCGCCTGTCAGGTCGTTCCACAGGATACGAAACAGCTGGCGGTGACGGAACTGCCTCAACAGCTGCAGCTGCGCGGTTTCACGCTGTTTGCTGTCCTGCGTCACCGTGGCCTTGTCCTGCATGGACTGCCAGTCGGCCTGGATTTCACGGCGCAGCTCTTCCAGCGTGGGCGACGGCGCATCCTCCGACAGAGCACCCTGCTGCAACAATCGCTGTATGTTCGCCGGGTACTGTGATGCCACTCGCAACAGATAGGGGCTGACGGCGCATATCGGCAGCAACCAGGTCTGCATCAGAGCCTGATCAGACTCATTCAGCTCGAGAGATTGTCGAAGCTGTTCAACCTGCTCCTGAACGGCAGGAGTCACCCATTGTGTCGAATAGTCGCTGCGCACGGTCTGACGATGCCTCTTCTTGGTCTTCAAAGGTGAAAGGTTCGGGTATCATGCCGGGCATGGCAAACCAGCTGGCACTAGAACACATCTGCGTCGATATCGATGGTACTCGCATCATCGACGATGTGTCATTTTCACTCGAACCTGGCGACATCGGCTGTCTGCTGGGACCCAGTGGCTGTGGCAAGACGACCCTGCTTCGCACGATAGGCGGATTTCAGGCGCCCTCGGCGGGCTCCCTGTCGATCGCCGGCAAGGTGGTGGCCAACGCCGAACATCAGGCCTCCCCCGAAGAACGCCGCGTCGGCATGGTATTTCAGGATCTTGCCCTGTTTCCTCACATGAGCGTGCGTCGCAACGTCGCCTTCGGCATCAGCAGTCAACCGCGCAAGATCATCGATGCTCGCGTCAACGAACTGCTTGAGCTGGTGGGCATGCAGAACTTTGCCGATGCCTACCCGCATCAGCTCTCCGGCGGTCAGCAACAACGGGTCGCCCTGATTCGTGCGATGGCCCCCCGCCCGCCGGTGCTGCTGCTCGATGAACCTTTCAGTAGCCAGGACACCGAGCGACGGGTACAACTGGCGCATGAGGTTCGTGAAATTCTCAAGCGTGATGGCATCACTGCCGTGCTGGTCACCCACGATCAGTATGAAGCCTTTGCCATTGCCGATCACATCGGCGTGGTTTCCGCCGGCCGTCTGCGTCAGTGGGACGATGCCTACAGCCTGTACCACACGCCGGCAGATCGCTTTGTCGCGGACTTCATCGGCGAAGGGGTCTTTCTGTGCGGCAACACGCTCGATGACAATGTCATCCAGACCGAGCTGGGCACCATCCATGGCGAACTGAGCGAGGATGTACCACCGGGACGCCTGATCGAGCTACTGGTGCGGCCCGATGACATCATTCATGACGACAACAGCCCCAACAAGGCCACCGTCATTGCCCGTGACTTTCGGGGAGCCGATCATCTGTACACCTTGCGCATGCCCGGCAATACGCGCCTGCTGTGTCTGGCACCGTCGCATCACAACCACCCGGTGGGTGAGCAGTTCGGTATTCGTCTGCAGCTGGATCACCTGGTGATCTTCGATCGGCAGGAAGATGCGGCCTGAGGCTCGCAGGCTCAGAGCTCTGTCAGCTGCCTGACTTCGCGGGCAATGGCCAGACTGGCCGTCAGCCCCGGTGACTCGATGCCGAACAGATTGATGAGCCCGGGCAGGCCGTGTTGTTGTTCCGAGTGAATCAGAAAGTCGGGGTACAGTTCTCCATCGACACGGATCTTCGGACGAATGCCGGCATAGTCCGCTGCCAGTGAGTCATCCTGCAGATCAGGCCAGTACTGACGCACGGCCGCATAGAAGCCCGCCGAACGCGTCGGATCCACCACATAGTCTTCGGCCTCGATCGGCTCGACATCCGGTCCGAAGCGCGCCTGCCCGCCCAGATCGATGGTGATATGCACCCCCAGACCGCCGGGCTCGGGCACCGGGTAGATCAGACGACTGAAGGGTGCCTTGCCGGACAGGCGGAAGTAATTGCCCTTGCTCAGGATCGGGGACACCGTCGGTGCTGCACTGCCCTGCGTCAGAGGCGCGGCCAGCTCACAGGCACCGTGCCCGGCGGCATTGATCAGGTATCGCGTGCTCAGTGACATGGCATCCTCGCCGCCGACCTCCACCCGGAAATGCCCCGTTGTACGGTCATGCGCCAGCGCGTCAACCGGCGAATGCGTTGCCAGCGACGCCCCGTGACGCTCGGCGTCACCGAGCAGCGAGAGCATGAATCCATGACTGTCGATGATGCCGGTAGAGGGTGAATGCAGCGCCGCCAGACACTGCAGCCGCGGTTCCATGGCAATCGCCTCAGCCGCATCGAGCAGTTGAATATCATCAACACCATTGGCCAATGCGCGGGCCTTGATGGCTGCCAGTTGCTCCACCTGCGCATCGTTTGTCGCCACGATCAGCTTGCCACAGCGCGCATGATCGACATGATGCTCTCGGCAGTACTGATACAGTGCTTCGCGACCTGCCACACACAGGCGCGCCTTGAGGCTGCCAGCTGCATAGTAGATACCGGCGTGAATGACCTCCGAGTTTCTCGCGCTGGTCATCGTACCGAAAGCCGCTTCCCGCTCCAGTACCAGCACCTCCTTTCCGGCAGCCGCCAGTTCGGCCGCGATGGCAAGCCCTACAACCCCGGCACCAATGACGATGCACTCGCAATCTGTACTCACTGACTCTGTGTTTCCTGTTGGACGCGCTCCACTTTCTCAGACTACGACTGTCAAGCTCGGAACACGAATGGGGTCAGGCCTGCCTCGGCTCGAGGCTTGATCACCCCCTCAGGGAGCCGCAACAAGAAACGGAAAATTGGCCGTTGCCACCCCGCCCTGCCCATCATCGGCCCAGGCATAGAGTCGGTAGTGTCCGGGCTGCACCGGTACCCGCAGCGTCACGCCATACTGCTCGTCAGTGCGGCTGTGTTCACTGAAGTCTGTCGCCACACTGTCAGGCTGTGCTTCGAAGTGGCCGCCGTGACTGCGCGCCGCCACCTCCTTCATCAGCTGCCAGCGAACCGACAAGTCATCCCCTTCCGGATCACTGAGTTGCAGCCTGGCTCTTGCCTGGCTACCCGGCGCCACCGAGACGCTGGCCCCTGCCGGCTGTTCATTCAGGGTCAGGTTCCAGGCAGATGGAGCGCGCTGCGCCGGATACTGTCCAGTCCAGAACCGAGTCAACTCATCCACGGCCGCCGTACGACCACCATCCTCGGTGAACAGGCCATACCAGGTGGGTGTGCGTTCCTGTTTGTGTCCCCACAGAAATGCAAAGCCGCCCAGCAACGGCCCCTGCGGATCATCCAGCCCGGCCTTGTGCATGCGCTCGACCAGGCCTGTCGCCTTGGCACCGCTGGGTTCCTCGATCTCACGCCCCCACTGTGTGGATGGCATTTCCCAATGCCCCAGCGGGCCGAACTCGGTCACCATGTAAGGCAGGTCCACATTCAGCTCCCGCACCAGATCGGCCACCACCGGCAGAGCGCCATAAGCCTGAAAGGACAGGAAATCGAGTGCCGGCATGGCTTGCAGAGCCAGCCTGACATCCTCGGCCAGGGTCGCCGTGAAGGCAAACGCCACGGTGGCGGGATGATCAGGATCGTGCTCATGGATATGGCTCAGTACATCGGCCATCGCCTCATACACGGCCGGGTCCGGCTGCACCGCCGCCCCATCGCCGCCGATCATGAGATTGGGTTCATTGGCAATGATCCAGCCCAGCAGGCTCGGGTGCGTCTTGTAGCGATCGACGCTGGCTTGCAGGCTTGCCAGTTGGTGCGCGACCGCCTCGTCATCCTGGTAATCGAATCCCTGCAACTGCTTCTGCATGTCCAGGCCTACCAGCACCTTCAGGCCATGGCGTTGCGCGGCGGCCAGCTGCACATCCAGATGCTGCGTACCCCAGGTCCGGAAGGCATTGCCACCCGCCTCGGCGAGACTGGCGATGCCTGCTTCGTCCTCATAGCCCATGCCGGCGCCGTGCACCACAAAGGGCTGACCATCCACCTGCAGGACCCAACCCTGGTCCGCGCGCAGTAGTTCAACCGTTGAACCTGCGTTCGCACTTGCAGCCGCACTTGCAGCCGCAC
>CBDUIJ010000027.1:0-30734 GCA_965367215.1 uncultured Granulosicoccus sp. | reverse complement strand
CGATGCCTCAGTATGCGGAGTGGAACAAGCTGCGTGAATCCCAGGATTCACGCTACATCGGCCTCGCGATGCCGAGGTTTCTCGCGCGGACGCCCTACAGCGTCCAGAATAATCCCGTCGAGGGTTTCGCGTTCGAGGAAGACGCAGAAGGACACGACGATAACAAATACGTCTGGTCGAATGCAGCTTACGCGATGGGCGCGAATCTGACGCGCGCGTTCGCCGAATACGGATGGTGTGCGGGAATTCGCGGGTACCGCAGCGGCGGCAAGGTCGACAGCCTACCCTTTCATACGTTCCCTAACATCGAAGGCGGGATCGATACGAAGTGCCCGACGGAGGTGGCGATCAGTCGTTCGAAGGAATCCCGGCTCAGCCTCGCGGTGTGCCACAAATCGAAGTCATTTTCGACATCGATGCCAATGGCATAATGAATGTGTCAGCTCGTGACAAGGCAACTGGCAAACAGCAGTCCATCGTCATCAAGGCATCCAGTGGTTTGTCGGACGACGAGATCGAAGCCATGGTGCGTGATGCAGAAGAGCATGCTGCTGAAGATGCGAAATTGCGTGGTCTGATCGACAAGCGTAATCAGGGAGAGCAGTTGATCCATGCGGCGCAGAAGTCGCTGACGGATCTGGCTGACCAGATTGAAGAAGCCGAAAAGACAGATATAGAAAGCAAGATCGCAGAGTTGCGTGAAGCGATTGCCGGCGAAGACGAAGATGTCATCGATGCAAAGACGGCAGCCCTGGGCGAAGCCACTGGCAAGCTGGCGGAACGAGCTTATGCCAAGCAGAATGATGAAGCAGGTAAAGCTGAAGGTGAGCCAGCCGCCGCGAAGGATACTGCAGACGATGCTGTCGACGCTGAATTTGAAGAAGTGAAGGAAGACAAAGCGTCTTGATGTACCTTCAGGTCACGTTCAAGTGACCTGAAGCAGGGAAGGTCGGAGGTCTGTTCAGCGGGTTTCAGGGTGTGCGCATGCACTGACGAAACAACTGATCACGGCTTTCGACCTTTTTGTCGTTTATCCTTGTCGGTTCTACAAGGTTGTTCTTTTCGAGATTGCAGGTTTTCTGCCGGCAGTCGTGCATCGTTAAATCAGGTCGATAATTCATGGCGCAGCGGGATTACTACGAAGTTTTGGGTGTGTCGAAAGACGTGTCCGAAGCAGAACTGAAAAAGGCTTATCGCCGACTTGCGATGAAATTTCATCCCGATCGCAATCCGGATGATGAAGCGGCTACCGAGAAGTTCAAGGAAGCCAAGGAAGCCTTCGAGATTCTCAAGAACAAGGAAAAACGAGCTGCCTACGACCAGTTCGGTCATGCCGGCGTCAATAATCAGCCCGGCGGTGGCGGATTTGGTGGTGGCGCCGACATCAATGACATCTTCGGCGATGTGTTCGGCGATATCTTCGGTGGCGGACGCCGAGGTGGCGGCGGCGCACGCGTCTATCGCGGCGACGACTTGCAGTACAACCTCGAAATCAGTCTCGAGGAGGCTGTATCCGGCACGTCGACGGAAATCAAGATTCCCACCATGGTCAGCTGTGACGTCTGTGATGGTAGCGGTGCCAAGCGCGGTACCTCGCCATCCACGTGTTCTACCTGTCACGGTGTAGGCCAGGTTCGCATGCAGCAGGGTTTCTTTTCTGTACAGCAAACCTGTCCGGCTTGTCGCGGCAAGGGCAAGGTCATCACCGATCCCTGTCCCAAGTGTCGTGGACAAGGCAGAACGCAGAAAGAGAAGACACTGTCCGTGAAAATTCCGGCAGGTGTCGATACCGGTGACAAGATTCGTCTGTCAGGTGAAGGTGAAGCCAGTGACAGTGGTGGTCCGGCAGGCGATCTTTACGTCGCCATCGTGGTCAAGTCACACCCCATCTTCCAGCGAGATGGAGCTGATCTTCTGTGTACCGTGCCTATCAACTTTGCAACCGCAGCTATCGGTGGCGAGCTGGAAGTACCCACTCTGGATGGTCGCGTCAAACTGAAGGTGCCGGCCGGCACGCAGACGGAAAAGACGTTCCGCTTGCGAGGCAAGGGCGTCAAGCCGGTGCGTGGTGGTGCCGTGGGTGATTTGCTGGCCAGAGTACGGGTGGAAACACCAGTCAACCTGAGCAAGGAGCAGGGTGATCTGCTCATGCAGTTTCACGACATGATCAGCGGTGACAATGCCAAGAAGCACAGTCCGCAGGCACACAGCTGGCTCGGCGGTGTGAAGAAGTTCTTCGACGAGCTGCGCAGCTGATTTCACGCCTTGAGGCTCTGACGACTGTCATCTCGTACCGAACGAGATGACAGTTGTATCCATCGGCACCGTGCTCAGGCAGTTTGTGCCTCGTTTGCCCTCTCTCGATAGACGATGTACAAGCCGCTGCTGATGACGATAGCCGCTCCGATGGCGGTACTCATTGATGGCACGACTTGCCAGATGAGCAGGTCAAAAGTCAGTGCCCATAGCACCGCAGTGTATTCAAAAGGTGCTATCAGGGTTGCTTCGGCCAGACTGACTGCCAGTGTCATCAGGTGATGACCGCAGACGGCAAACAGAGCCAGACACAGCAGCAGAGCGTACTGTTCCAGCGGTTGTGGTTGCCAGAAGAAGGGCAGCAGGCAGAGACTGATCAGTCCGACGGTCAGATTGAAGCTGAAAACCAGCGATGAGACCGACTCGGTATCCGACAGATAACGACCGCTGATGAACAGGATTGCGTAGGCAACACTGCCAGTCAATACCAATGCGTAGCCCATCAACTCACCGCCACCCTTGGGGCCGATGACCACCATGACGCCTATGAATCCGGTCAGGATCGAGGCCCATCGATGAATACCCACTTTTTCGCCGAGAAAGACGATGGATAATATGGTGATGATGAATATGGCGGAGAACGACACCGTCACGGCATCGGTCAGCGGAATGAGCTGAATACCCAGGAAAAAGGTCAATGGTGCAACGAAGCCAATGAGTCCGCGGCCAAGGTGCCACACGGGGCGAGTCGGCTTGAGTGTGGCGAGCTTACCCTTGAGCGCGAATACCGAGAGCAGAAGCGGGACGATGATGACGCTGCGCAGTGCCAGAATCTGAATGGCCGGCATACCGCCCTGCATCAGAATCTTGGCAATGGCGTCCATGCCGGATAACAGGCCGATGGCGATCAGCATGAGAGCGATTCCGTGCATCGGTGTTCCCGAGAAGTAGGGCTGGAGGATCAGACAACCATCATATCGCTGTTTGAGTGTCTGATCCGTTCATGACTATCCAGCTTTTCAGGGGGTCTGGGCTTCGATAGTCAGGGAAAGCTCGTCCGTGTCTGCAACGATGACGTCGGAGACTTCGCCATACCAATCGCCACTTTGTGCCAGCGCATTACCTGAGGCCGAGACTCGGGCGCCAATGGAGACGCTGGGAAACGCCGAGAGGGTCATGGCAGGAATCATGGCCATGGAGTCATCCAGTGTCACGGTGATGGGCAAGTCACTGACAGTAACGCGACTCGCTGCCAGAGGCATGGGTGGGCCTTCAGTGGCACGTGCGTAGATGAATACCGCGCTATCGGCGGCGACTGCTTCCAGTGCTGCTTCACTCAGTGACACGCTGACCTGAATACTGGCGCCGACGGCTGTCTGATCGTTGGTGGAGTCGTCCGTTGCATTGTCTTGCGAGGAATTGGCTGTTGATTGATCTGCAGCGTCTGTTGCCGGTGGTTTTACACCTGCGACGATAGACATGGCTTCGAGGGATCGGTTGCGCATCTGGTCGATGGTGTCAAGTGCCTCGGGATTGCCCTGTGACATGCTGGCCAGGCGGTCGAAACCCTGCAGGGCTGCCGTGTGATCCCCGGCCTGTTGGCGAGCAATGGCCAGCAGCCACAACGTGTGCTCATGATCGGGGTTCAGGGCATTGGCGCGTTCGAGATAGGCCAGCGGTTCGCCGGACAGATCGCCCTCTTGTTGCATGGCGATGGCTTCGGACAGTTGCGCAAGTGTGGCTACGTCGTTTTCGTCCAGAGCGAGTGCTTTTTCAAAGGCGCTGCGAGCCTTGACGAATTCGTTCACGGACAGATAACTGCGCCCCAGCAAGCGCCAGCCTTCAACGTCGTCTGGGGAGGTGGCCAGGCGCTGCTCGAGCTGTGGCAGCAGATCTGCCAATGCCGGTGCCTGCGAATTATCTACCGCTGGTGGTGCATCGACCTGATTGATCGCTGCCGGGTTGCCCAGTTGCAGGTACAGAGCACCTGCCGCGACGGGAACGAAGATGGCGACCACGACGGCTGCCGCGACATTACCGGTCTTGCGGGTCGCCGTGCGTTCGCTTTCCAGCTTGAGGTCGGATGCCAGATCGTATTCAAGCTGTTCACGTTCGTAGTCGTAGCTTGCCTGGTCGATCGACCCATCGGCCAGTGCATTATCGAGCACCTCGCGACGTTCGCGAGCCAGGGTGATGTTGACTGCTTCCTGATCGGTGTCCGAATGACCGGAACGGAACAGGCCGTAAAGGAGCCACGCAAGGCATAGCGCAACCAGCAGGGCGGCTGAGATGAAAAACATGATCATGCTGGGATCCGTACAGTCTCTGGCGGTGATCTGGGATGTGAGCTGAAGCTGCAATCGCAGATACGATTACGGAATTTTACAGGGTTATGCCTGTAGCTGCCTCAACGTCACGGTATTTGAGTCAAGTGAGACATCAGATAGGCTGAATAAGATCCCAAAGGTTACCGTATAAATCCTGAAATACCGCCACAGTGCCGTAAGCTTCCTCCCGAGGCTCTTCCATGAAGGTGACGCCGGCCGTGATCATGGCCTTGTGATCACGCCAGAAATCATCGGTATTGAGAAAGAACATGACGCGTCCACCGGCCTGATTGCCAACCGCCTTTTTCTGTTCACTGGTGCTGGCCTGGGCCAGTAGAAGATTGACACCACCGCGGTTGCCGGTGGTTCGAGAATCCTGTGCACCGCCGTCGGGGCTGATCATGACCCAGCGTTTGCCACTATCGCCTAGCGGGGAATCTTCCAACAGGCTGAAACCCAGCTTCTCGGTGTAGAAGGCAATCGCTTCATCGTAGTCGTGCACCAGCAGGCTGATGGTATTGATCGAGCGCATCAATGGAATCCGGAACAGTTTGAGGGAGACGTCTGCCCGGGAGCCGGGCAGCAGCGTCGGGACCGGAGCGTGGCCGGCGGATCAAGCCGCAGGTTTGACCTCTTCCAGCTCGATGAGTGTGCCGTGAAAGTCCCCAGGGTGCATGAATAGTACCGGATTTCCATGAGCACCGATCTTGGGTTCACCATTTCCCAGAATGCGCGCCCCCTTGGTCGTCAGTTCGTCGCGGGCCTTGAGAATATCCTCGACTTCCAGGCAGATGTGATGCATGCCGCCGCCGACATGCTTTTCCAGAAAACGACTGACGGGGGAGCCGTCGCCGAGGGGTTCCAGCAACTCGATACGAGTATTGGGCAGGTCGATGAATACGACGGTCACGCCATGTTCAGGCAGAGCCTGTGCTTCCGAGAGCTGAGCACCCAGCATGTGTTGCCAGCTCTTGCAGGCGGCTTCCAGGTCGGAGACGACCAGCGCGACGTGATTGAGTTTTCCTATCATGATCGATACGTCCTATTCGAATTCCATAATGACGGCATCGACCGCCAGACTGTCACCAATGCCGGCAACGATGTTCGATACGGTGCCGTTGACGCTGGCTGTCAGTGTGTTTTCCATCTTCATGGCCTCGATGACCGCCAGGTCTTGTCCGGCCGTGACCTTGTCACCTTTTTCCACCAGTACCTTCATCAGCAGGCCAGGCATGGGGGAGAGCAGAAAGCGCGACAAATCCTGCGATTCCTTGATCGGCATATGGTCCATCAGATCGGCAACGTGTGGCTCGAGCACCATGAATTCCCGCACAGAGCCACCCTGGCTCAGACGCCACCAGTTGCCGTGGCGCTCGACTCCGACACGGATGTCGATATCATCAATGGAGCCCTTGAACAGCCAGTCTCCCGGTTGCCAGTCGGTGATGATGCCGGTCAGTTTGTTCATCGAAACATCGTAGCGAACCTCGTCGGATATGACGGAGAGCATTTCCTCGTGCTCTTCCGCGTCTTCCGCTTGAGAATCCAGATCCTGACCCAGAGCAGCCATCACCGAAGAACGTGACACCATGGGGGCATCCACGACCTTGCGATCACGCAGTCGGGTGCGCCATTCGATCCAGGCCGCTACCAGAGGCAGTATGGCGGAGGTCTCACCTTCGTGGAGCCGGCTATCGAAACCATCGGGGAAATGATCTTCAATGAAGCGTGTCGTCAGGTCGCCTGCCTGCAGGGCCGGGTGGGCGAACAATGCCGCGAGGAAAGGCAGATTGCTCTGTACACCACGAATGCGATAACTGTCGATGGCCTGCTGCATGTGTTCGATGGCCTGCTGACGATCCGGTGCCCAGGTGACAAGCTTGGCAATCATCGGGTCATAGAACATCGAGATCTCGCCGCCAGCGTCGATGCCGGTATCGACCCTCGTGTAGGCGCCGTTCTCGCGGACCTGTGTATCCGGCGGTGAATAATGCGTGATACGCCCCGTGGATGGCAGAAAGCCGCGATCCGGGTCTTCGGCGTAGACACGTGCCTCGAATGACCAGCCGTTGATCTTCACGTCTTCCTGCTTCAGAGGCAGTTGTTCGCCGGAGGCGGCCAGAATCATCAGTTCTACAAGATCGACACCGGTAATGCACTCGGTGACCGGATGCTCGACCTGGAGTCGTGTATTCATCTCCAGAAAGAAGAAGTTTTCCTGCGCATCGACAATGAATTCGACGGTGCCCGCCGAACGATAGTCCACGGCTGCTGCCAATGCGACAGCCTGTTCACCCATGGCCTTGCGAGTGGATTCACTGATGAAGGAGGAGGGGGCCTCTTCGAGCACCTTCTGATGGCGCCGTTGAATGGAGCATTCGCGCTCCCCCAGATAGATGCAGTTACCGTGTGCATCGGCGATCAGCTGGATTTCGATATGGCGTGGCTGCTCGATGAACTTTTCCACGAACACACGATCATCGCCAAAGGCATTGCGTGCCTCGTTCTGGGCGGCAATGAAGCCGTCGCGGACCTCGTCGAGGGTGTTGGCCACCCGCATGCCCTTGCCTCCGCCACCGGCGGATGCCTTGAGCATGACCGGGCAGCCGATCTGGGCGGCAATCTCATGAGCCTGGTCAGCGTCGTCCATGGCTTCCGGGTGACCGGGCACGGTGTTGACGCCAGCGGACTCGGCAAGTTTCTTCGATTCGATCTTGTCGCCCATCACTTCAATGGCCTTGATGCCGGGACCGATGAAAATGATGCCGGCCTCGTCAAGTGCCTTGGCAAAGCGCGCATTTTCAGACAGAAAACCGAAGCCGGGGTGCACGGCATCAGCCCCGGTCTGTTTGACGGCATCGAGAATGGCATCGATGCGCAGATAACTGTCAGCCGAGGCATTGCCGCCGATGTGTACCGCTTCGTCGGCCTGGCGAACATGCAGGGCTTTGGCGTCGGCATCGGAATAGACGGCAACCGTGGCGATGCCGAGACGTTTCGCTGTGCGAATGACGCGACAGGCGATCTCGCCACGATTGGCGATGAGAATTTTCTTGATATCAGTCTTCATCGCAATCGCCTCACAGGGGAATGTTGTCGTGTTTCTTCCAGGGATTGTCCAGCTGCTTGCTACGCAGCATGTCCAGATCCCGGCAGATATGTGCACGTGTGCTGTGCGGCATGATCACGTCGTCAATGAAGCCCAGTCTGCCAGCGACGAAGGGGTTGGCAAACTTTTCGCGGTATTCATTGGTACGCGCCTCTATGCGCTCGGGGTCGTTCCTGTCGGCCCGGAAGATGATCTCCACTGCGCCCTTGGGCCCCATGACTGCAATTTCTGCTGTGGGATAGGCGTAATTGATATCACCTCGCAGATGCTTGGATGCCATGACGTCGTAAGCACCACCATAAGCCTTGCGTGTGATGACCGTGATCTTCGGAACAGTGGCCTCTCCATAGGCAAACAGCAGCTTGGCGCCATGCTTGATGATTCCGCCGTATTCCTGCGCGGTGCCCGGCAGAAATCCGGGGACATCCACGAACGTCACGATCGGAATCGAAAAGGCGTCGCAGAATCGTACGAACCTTGCAGCCTTGCGGCTGGCATTGATGTCCAGGCAGCCGGCAAGAATCATGGGTTGGTTGGCGACGAAGCCCACTGTGTCCCCATTCATGCGGCCCAGGCCGATGACGATATTGGCTGCAAAATCGGCCTGCACCTCGAAGAAATCCTCTTCGTCGCAGACCCGGCTGACCAGCTCCCGAATGTCGTAGGGCAGATTGGGGTTTTCAGGTATCAGTGAGTCCAGTGCGGGAATCTGACGTGCTGGATCATCACCGGTATCACGCTTGGGTGCCGGCTCACGATTGTTCGATGGCAGAAAATGCAGGAATCGGCGCACTTGCAGTAATGCTTCCACGTCGTTGTCGAAGGCGCCATCGGCCACCGAGCTCTTGCTGGTATGTGTGCCGGCACCGCCGAGCTCTTCCTGCGTGACTTCCTCATGAGTCACGGTCTTCACGACTTCCGGGCCGGTGACAAACATATAGGAAGTATCGCGAACCATGAAGATGAAGTCGGTCATGGCCGGTGAATAGACAGCACCACCCGCGCAGGGGCCCATGACCAGAGAGATCTGCGGAATGACACCGGATGCAAGGATGTTCTTCTGGAAGACATCGGCATAGCCGCCCAGAGAAGCCACCCCTTCCTGAATGCGTGCACCACCGGAATCGTTGATGCCGACCACTGGCGCCTGAACCTTCATGGCGTGGTCCATCAGTTTGCAGATCTTGCGGGCATGAGCCGCCGAGAGCGAACCGCCCAATACCGTGAAGTCCTGGCTGAAGGCAAAGACCAGCCGCCCATCGACCCGTCCGTATCCGATGACAACGCCATCGCCGGGAACTCGGTTGTCCTGCATGCCGAAGTCATGGCAATCGTGTTCGACAAACATGTCCCATTCACGAAAGGTATGGGGATCGAACAACACCGCCAGCCGCTCGCGAGCCGTCAGCTTGCCCTTGGCATGCTGGGCATCGACGCGTTTTTCTCCGCCACCGGCCAGGGCTGCCGTGCGCATGTCTTCAAGACGTGAGTGGATGGTGCTCATGATTGTTTCTTCGCCAGTCCAAGGGAGCGCAGGCTTTGCGTTATATCGTCAAGCACGGAGGGGTCCTCGATGGTTGCGGGCATGTTCCAATCGGTAGAGTCGGCGATGGAGCGCAGCGTTCCTCGCAGGATCTTGCCCGAGCGGGTCTTGGGCAGCTTGTCGACCACGGCAACCAGCTTGAAGGCGGCAACCGGTCCGATGTCGTTGCGTACCTGCTGGATCAGTTCGGAGGTGACTTGCTCGTGTGACTTGGTGCAGCCATCGTTGAGTATGACGAGACCTACGGGCAGCTGACCCTTGAGCTCATCATGGACTCCCATGACAGCGCACTCGGCAACATCGGGGTGATTGGAAAGCGCTTCCTCCATGGCGCCGGTAGACAGGCGATGACCGGCGACGTTGATGACATCGTCGGTTCGCGCCATGACAAAGACATAACCGTTTTCATCAATGAAGCCTGCATCACCGGTTTCGTAGTAACCGGGAAACCGTTCGAAATAGGCGGAGCTATAACGCTCGTCTGCTTCCCAGAGGTTGACGAAGGTTCCCGGAGGCAGGGGCAGTTTGACCACAATGGAGCCAATCTCACCGTTGGCCACAGCCTGGCCGTCGCTGTCCAGAATCTGCACATCGTAGCCGGGTACGGGCACGGACGGAGAGCCGGGTACGATTGGCAAGGGCTCGATTCCCTGGCAATTGGCACAGATGGCATAGCCGGTTTCTGTCTGCCACCAGTGGTCGATGACAGGAATACCCAGATTGCTGCTGGCCCATTGCAGGGTATCGGGGTCGCATCGTTCGCCCGCCAGAAAAAGCGTCTGCAGGCCGGAGAGGTCGTAGTTCTTCAACAGTTCGGCAGTCGGGTCGACTCGCTTGATGGCACGAAATGCCGTGGGTGCCGTGAACAGGACTTTCACACGGTGCTCTTCAACTACGCGCCAGAAGGCTCCGGCATCCGGTGTACCTACGGGCTTGCCTTCATACATGACCGATGTGCAGCCCATGAATAGTGGGGCATAGATGATGTAGGAGTGGCCAACGACCCAGCCGATGTCCGAGGCCGCCCAGTAGACATCACCGGGTTGCACATTATAGATAGCCGACATGGTCCACTTGAGTGAGACCACCGAGCCCCCGATGTCCTTGACAACGCCCTTGGGTGATCCTGTGGTTCCGGAGGTGTACAGGATATACAGTGGATCGGTGCTCTTCAGCGGTACGCACTCGGCCGGCCTGGCTGACTTCATGGCCGTGTCCCAGTCCTTGTCCCGTCCGTCCTGCAGGGGCCATTGTGCCTGAGCGCGCTGAAAAACAATGCAAGTGCCGACCGGTGAGGAGGCCAGTTGTATGGCTTCGGACACCAGTGGCTGGTATTCGACAACACGACCTGGCTCGATACCGCAGGAGGCGCTGACGATCACCTTCGGGCTGCAGTCGTTGATGCGTACTGCCAGCTCCCTGGCCGCAAAACCACCGAATACGACCGTGTGGATTGCACCGATTCGTGCGCAGGCCAGAACGGCAATGACGGCCTGCGGAATCATGGGCATGTAGATCATCACCCGGTCGCCACGTTCGATGCCTTCGGATTGCAGAACACCGGCGAACTGCGCGACCTGGTCACGCAACTGCCGGTAGCTCAGTGTCGACTGGCTATCGGTAACCGGACTGTCGTGAATGAGGGCGGCCTGCTCACCGCGGCCATTTTCCACATGGATATCGAGAGCGTTGTAGCACGCATTGATTTCGCCATCGGCAAACCAGGTGTTGAATGGCGAGTGGCTGCTGTCGATACCCTGTGTCGGGGCTTTGTACCAATGAACATCCCTGGCTTGTTCCAGCCAGTAGGCGGATGGGTCACTCAGCGAGCGTTGAAATTCTGCATGATAGTTGGCCATGGGGTGAAGCGTCCTCCAAGTCACCGGAAGTAGCTGCCATTGGCAGCGATTCATCCAGTATAAGTGCTCGTCCGGGAAAAGGCTCCCCCCACTTGGCCGAACGAATCACCCCTTGATCCAGGTCATGCGCGCGCTGCAGAAGTCCGTCGACGTGCCAGTAACGAGAGGCCCAGCGTCATGGCCATCAGCCATCCGAATCCGCCCGCATGCTCATCGACGCGGACGTCATCGTTGTAGATGGGAGTGTCCGGATATTGCGGGCTGTTGCCCGGCTCGTAACGGCTGGAGTCGAAATCTTCCGATTCCAGTGGCAGGGCGCGCAGGTTGGAAAAATCGGCCGACGTGACTCTTTCCAGCGTCTGGTGGTCGTAGGCATCTCGTAGTTCGATGATCAGGTCGTAGTGATCCCGAGGATAGTTGTTGATCAGTTCGATATCGATTCGGTATTCATCGGCGGCGGATTGACCGTACAGTGGAAAGACATTACTGGTGTGCAGATTTTCCACCCGGTGGAACGGGCGCTGTAGATCGATTGACAGATAGACGTCGGCATCGCTATAGGACGAGTCAGCGTCCACGCTCAGGCTGAAACCGGCAAAGTAGCCATCATTGTCGGCATCGTTGTACAACAGCAGGCCGATGTCAGTGATCCAGGCCTCTTGCAGATACCAGTCATCCGAGTACGGGTCCACCTGAAAGTCGTCGGTCTTGTATCTGGTGGCCAGAGTTGTGGCCGGATCGGGCAGCAGCGGAATGGACAAGGCTTCGCCGAGCTGAGCTGGTGTTCGTGTGGCACCTTCGCTGCTGCGGTAGGTGCCGATCGAGAGGTCCGGGTCCGTTGTGTCGGCCCAGCCTGGCAGTGCTGTGCTGATTGATAGCAACAACATACCGGCCAGGGTTGCCAGCGACGGTTTTCCGGCAACGCGGTTGGCGTTGGCAGGGGCGGTGTAAGGGCAGGCAAGGTCTGGTGTGCAGCGCATGGTGATGTTTTCCGAAACAGAGGTGTCAGAGTCGCAGAGTAGGCCCGGCACACTTAACCATGACTTAATGAGCCCGTTTTACTGATGGATAGTGTGTTTCGGCACTCAATAAGCCTCCAGTCGCTCACGTGACGTTGACACAGTGCAGAGGTACAGGTCACAATCAGGGTTCTGTTCCCATACAGCCGAAGCCCTTGCGAGTCTGGTATTCGCATGGGCTTCTGCGTGAATAAGCACATCCCGTTAGGATATAAGAAATGGCGAAAGGGCAGTCTCTTCAGGAACCGTTCCTGAATACTTTGCGTAAAGAGCGCATTCCCGTCTCGATCTACCTCGTTAACGGAATCAAGCTGCAAGGACAGATCGAGTCGTTTGACCAGTTCGTCGTTCTACTCAAGAATACTGTCAATCAGATGGTCTACAAGCATGCCATCTCTACTGTCGTGCCCAGTCGACCGGTGAAGATTGCCATGCCGGGTGACGAAGACGGCGACGATTAGCATTCATCCGGGCGCTCTGCCATTTGTCAGGGGCCTAGCCCAGCAGAGGAGTCAGTCCCCGATTGTTTGATCGTCCTGATAGTGGAGACAATGCGCTCCTCGTACATATCGACATTGCGCAGTGGCGTAATGCCGCCGCGCGTTCCGGACATGGCCCCGTGGAGCATGCATCGGATATCGATGACGAACGTGCAGAATTCATAGAGCTGGCCAGATCGGCAGGCCTGAATGTCATGGACGTCGTGACGGGAAGTCGTTCCAAGCCCTCCGCTCGCCATTTCATCGGCTCCGGCAAGATCGAAGAAATCAAGATGCTGCTGGCGGAACACGAGCCGGATGTTGTCCTGTTCGGTCAGACCCTCTCACCGAGTCAGGAACGCAACCTGGAGAGCGAGTTCAAGGTCAGGGTGCTGGATCGCAACAGTCTGATACTCGATATCTTTGCCCAGCGCGCCCGGACTTTTGAAGGCAAGTTGCAGGTGGAACTTGCGCAGTTGGTCCATCTCTCAACACGCCTGGTACGCGGCTGGACTCACCTGGAGCGGCAGAAGGGCGGAATCGGTTTGCGTGGGCCGGGTGAAACTCAGCTCGAAACCGACCGTCGTCTGTTGAATGAACGTGTGCGAGTGCTGAAGAAGCGGCTGGCCAAGGTTCGCAAGCAGCGTGAGCAGGGTCGAAGCAAACGAGGCAAGTCCGGTATATCCACGGTAGCGCTGGTGGGTTACACGAACGCGGGAAAATCCACGCTGTTCAACCGTTTGACCCAGGAAACCGTATATGCTGCCGACCAGCTGTTCGCGACACTGGATCCCACGCTCAGACGGCTCGATCTGGCAGGCGGCATCAGTGCTGTTCTGGCGGATACCGTCGGTTTCATACGCGATCTGCCACATGAGCTGGTGGACGCATTTCGATCTACTTTGACCGAGACTCTTGAAGCTGATCTTTTACTGCATATTGTAGACGACAGCGATCCCGAACGAGAGCAACGCAGGGATGATGTCGACAAGGTCTTGTTGGGCATTGGCGCGGACAAGGTTCCGCAGCTGATGGTCTTCAACAAGATTGATCTGTCGGGGCACGCGGTACGTATCGAGCGATCAGAAAAGGACGTAACTCAGGCGGTCTGGCTATCAGCCGGTACCGGCGAAGGTGTGGATGAGCTGCTCACTGCTATCGGTGATCGTCTCTCCACCCAGCGAACCAGCGGTTGGTTGCTGGTCACTCCATCGCAGGGAAGACTCAGAGCGCAGCTCTATGCAGCTTCGGCTGTGCAGGAAGAGGTAACACAGGAGGATGGCAGCGTCAGTTTGCTGCTTGATATCGATACAGCTGAGTTTGCGCGAATCGCGCGCGAGCACCAGTTGGCAGACGAATCTATCGTGCCTGATAGCCGACCACTTGCGGTCAGTCATCGAGGTTAATACAATCGCCGGCTAACCGGCTTCGGAGTAAAGAACCTTATGGCTTGGAATGAGCCAGGCGGAAACAATAATGACCCTTGGGGCAATCGCAACAAGGATTCAGGTGGACCGCCCGATCTGGATGAAGTATTCAAGAACCTGAAAAAATGGTTCGGGTCCGTTTCCGGCAAGAAAGGCGGCAACGGTGGTTCCTCTCGCAGTGGTGGAGGCGGTGGCCTGCCCGGTGGCAACATCGGTAGCAAGGGCATTGGTGTCATTGCGGGCATCGTCGGCATTGTCTGGCTGCTCTCGGGCATCTACGTCATTCAGCCAGCTCAGGCCGGTGTGGTGACCCAGTTTGGTGCGTTCGTCAGAACCACGACTCCTGGTCCGCATTGGCGTATGCCATGGCCTTTTCAGACAGTCGAAAAGGTCGAGGTTGAGGAAATTCGCAGCGCGAAGCTCACCAATCAGCAGATTTTGACGCAGGATGAAAACATCGTCGATATCGATCTGGCGGTGCAGTACAACATCAAGAGCGCCGAGGATTATCTGTTCAATGTGCGGGGTCCGGACAGGACTCTGGAAGAAGTGGTAGAGAGTGCCTTGCGAGAAGTCGTCGGTTCTACCGTGCTCGAGTCAGTGCTGACCACGGGTCGAGATGTCGTCTGGAATACCACGCTGGATAATCTCCAGGCAGTACTCGATACTTACGAGGCGGGCATCTTCATCACGGCCGTCAACCTGGAAAGGGCTCAACCGCCAGAGGAAGTTCAGGAAGCATTTTCAGACGCCATCAAGGCGCGAGAGGACAAGGAGCGGTTTGTCAACGAGGCTCAGGCTTACAGCAACGAAGTGTTGCCGCGGGCTCGTGGTGATGCGCAGCGAGCGCTTGAGGAATCAGAAGCCTACAAGTCACGCGTAGTGCAGGCAGCCATTGGTGAATCCGAACGTTTTCTGTCGTTGCTTGGTGAATATTCCAAGGCGCCTGAGGTGACTCGGGAGCGACTTTATCTGGAAGCCATGGAAACCGTATTCAGCAGGACCAACAAGGTGCTGATGGACGGTGGAGACGGAAACAGTCTGATGTACCTGCCGATCGATCAGCTGGTCAATCAGCCTCGGGACAATGCCAATGGTGCAGCTCTTGGCGGTGATTCCCCCTTGAACAGCGGTAGCAATGATTCTCCCCGTTTTTCCGACATGCCAAAGGAAATCAATTTGCCATCACGCGACGATCTCCGATCACGTGACAGAGGGACTGCCCGATGAACCGCCTGGCCAACCCGATTGTACTCATTGGTATAGCGCTGTTGCTGCTGCTTGGCAGTACGATGGTGTTCACTGTCGATGAGCGCGAGCGCGCAATCAAGCTGTTCCTTGGTGAAATCACTGAAAACGAGTACGAGCCGGGTCTGCATTTCAAGATTCCTCTGGTTGAACGTGTCTACAAGTTCGACAGCCGAATTCTGACTCTCGACGTGCAGCCTGAGCGTGTACTGACCAATGAAAAGAAGAATCTGATCGTTGATTCCTTCATCAAGTGGCGTATCGAAGATACGGGCGTTTTCTATACCCGTCTGGGTGGTGTCGAGTCTCGTGCCAACAGCCGTCTCACGCAGTTTGTTCGTGAGGGGGTCAAGGACGCCTTCGGTCAGCGCACCATCAAGGAAGTCGTATCGTCGGCTCGTTCCAGTCTGCGTGAGGAGATTCTTGCGTCGGTTGATCGGCAGGCAGAGAATCTGGGTATCAAGATTGTCGATGTACGAGTGAAGAAGGTGGAATTGCCGGGTGATGTTCGAGAATCGGTATTCCGCAGGATGGAGCAGGATCGAGCCAAGATCGCTCGTGAAATTCGCTCTCAGGGTGAAGAGGAAGCCAAGAAGATTCGGGCGACCGCTGATCGTATTCGTGAGGAATTGCTGGCGGAAGCCTACTCGCGAGCTGAGCAGACCCGCGGTGTGGGTGATGCCGAGTCGGCAAGGACTTATGCCGAGGCGTACACCCAGGATCCTGACTTCTACAGTCTGTATCGAAGCCTGAGCGCCTATCGCTCTGCGTTCTCCGGTAACGGGGATGTGATGCTGCTGAAGCCTGATTCCGAGTTCTTCAAGTACTTCAACGGGGCCAATCTCGCTCCCAAGCCTGAGTGATACCACGGAGGCCTGATGGGCCTCCGCGCTAGCCCCGTCTGCTGTTCAGCGACGGGGCTCTACTCTTTCGCCGTGCCCCTCACTCTATCGTAGTCATGCTTGTCGAGATACTCACCGCTATCAGCCTGGTTCTCGTGATTGAGGGTCTACTGCCTTTCATCAATCCTGCTGGATACAAGAACGCAATCCGGGTCATGCTGGAACAACCGGATAGTCGCATGCGAATTATCGGCTTGTGCAGTATGATTGCGGGCGTCATCCTGCTAACACTTGTGCGCTGAGCTTTGAAAACCGCAAACGATCCGCGTACCGAACGCTGGCTGCTGCCCGATGGTGTCAATGAACTGATGCCTGAAGATGCCTGGCGCGTAGAAACCCTGCGCCGGCAGATCATGGACAACAACTATCGCTGGGGCTACGAACTGGTGATGCCGCCGCTCATCGAGTACCTCGACAGTCTGCTGACTGGCACCGGGGAGACTCTTGGGCTGCAGACGTTCACGTTCATCGATCAGCACAACGGCCGCCTGCTTGGTGTGCGTGCTGACATGACGCCGCAGGTTGCGCGTATCGATGCGCATGCCATGCGCAATGACCAACCGAACCGCCTGTTCTATCTCGGTAGTGTGCTGCGTGCGCGCACCGATGGTGCGGGCGGGAGTCGTACTCCCGTGCAGTTCGGGGCCGAGTTGTTCGGACATGCGGGACCTTCCAGCGATGCTGAAATCATTCAGTTGATGCTGAACAATGTGCTGCTGTCCGGTGTACAGCTCGAAGAACTGCTGCTGGACGTGGGTCATGTCGGTGTCTTTCGAGGATTGATTCAGGATACCGGTCTGGACGCGGAGCTCTCGGAAGCGCTGTTTCAAGCCTTGCTACGAGGTTCCTTGCCGGAGATGCAGGAACTGCTGAAGGCTGCCAGTGTGCCGTCGCAGGTCAGTCAGTATTTTCAGGAGCTGGCGGGTCTGGCGGGGGAGAGTTCGGTCGTGCTGGACAGTGCACGACAGACGCTCGCTGGTGCTGGTACAGCGGTACAGGAAGCGCTCGATAATCTGCAGGCCGTGATCGATGCCGTCAAGGTGGTCTATCCAGAACTTGAATTGCACGTTGATCTGGCCGAGCTGCGTGGTTATCGGTACCATACCGGTATAGTTTTCACCCTCTATGATGAATCGGGTTCCGAGCTTGCTCGCGGCGGGCGTTATGACGCCATTGGCGAGTCCTTCGGTCGCGCCAGGCCTGCCACCGGATTCAGTGGTGATCTGGTCAGTCTGGCACTGGCTCGACACGCCAAAGGCAGTGAAATGGCGCCGGCCGATGAAGGTATCTGGGTGGAATCCGCCATTGATCATGAATTGTGGACGCGAATATGTCAGTTGAGGCAGTCAGGAGAGCGAGTGGTAACAGCACTGGCGAATACCTCCATGACAGCCGCAGACTGTCAGTGTGATCGCATGCTCGTCTATCGCGACGGCGCTTGGCAGATTGATGCCATTGCCTCGTGATTCAGGTTGCCTTGACGATACGGTCGTGGGACGTATCGACACGTTCAGGCAATACAGTTTTATCATCAACCCCATCAGTCAATAGAAATTCGAGACAGTAAGCTATGGCAAACAGTGTGCTCGTGCTTGGCACGCAGTGGGGCGACGAAGGCAAAGGTAAATTTGTCGATGTCCTGACAGAACAGGCCTCCCTGGTGGTCCGCTTTCAAGGTGGCCATAATGCAGGGCATACCCTGGTCATCGGTGAAGAGAAGACCGTCTTGCATCTGGTGCCCAGTGGCGTGCTGCGTGAAAACGTCATGTGCGTGATCGGCAATGGTGTCGTGGTGTCACCCGAGGCGCTGTTCAAGGAAATGGATATGCTGCGCGAGCGTGGTGTACCTGTTGAAAGTCGCCTGCGGATCAGTGGTGCATGTCCGTTGATACTGCCGTATCACATCGCGCTGGACCAGGCGCGCGAAAAAGCGGCCGGACAGCAGGCTATCGGCACTACCGGGCGTGGCATTGGTCCCGCTTATGAGGACAAGGTGGCGCGACGTGCCATCCGCGTTCAGGATCTTCTGGTGCTGGAGCGTTTCGACGAGAAAGTGGACATGGCTTGCGCCTATCACAACGCCACACTTGTCGGACATGGTATGCCGGAGGTCGATGCCGCAGCCATCAAGCGTGATGCGCGCGAACAGGCACGACGACTGGCGCCGCTGATTGATGATATTCCGGGCATGATCGATTCGCATCGTCGTGCGGGCAATCGCATCATGTTCGAAGGGGCGCAGGGAACCTTGCTGGACGTTGACCACGGCACGTACCCCTTCGTGACCTCGTCCAATACGGTAGCCGGCGCAGCCTGTAGTGGCAGTGGCTGTGGTCCGAGCATGATCGACTACGTACTGGGCATCACCAAGGCCTATACGACACGTGTCGGCGCAGGGCCGTTCCCGACCGAACTCTTCGATGATGTCGGTGAAGTGCTTGGAGAACGTGGTAATGAATTTGGCGCGACGACAGGCAGGCAACGTCGATGTGGTTGGTTCGATGCGGTGGCTGTACGCCGTGCAGCCATTCTCAATGGCGTGACCGGATTGTGTCTGACAAAGCTGGATGTCATGGACACGCTTGAGAATATCGGTATCTGTGTAGCCTATGAGCTTGATGGGCAGCAGATCGATCACCCTCCCATCGGTGCTGACGAATTCGACCGTTGTACGCCAATCTACGAGTTCATGCCGGGCTGGCAGTCAGACACGGAAGGGGCCACGACGATGTCCGAACTACCTGTCGCAGCGCAGAACTACATCATGCGTCTCGAAGAACTGACGGGTGTTCCGGTACACCTGGTGTCTACCGGTCGTGAGCGCAATGAGAACATTGTCATCCAATGGCCATACGGGGATCTGCCGGACTCGGTTTGATCCGCGCTGCGCACTGAGCTTCTTCTGGCAGCGCTTGAAAAAGCGCTGCCCACAAGAAAGGGGCGAGGCCTTACGCAAAGGTTGTGAGCGTCAAGCCAGCTACATGAGTGCGTGTCTGGCTCGCCCCGACTTCTCTCTCTTCAGGCCTCTTCGGTCTCGGTTCTGGTGCCGCTCTGCATGGTGGACAGTGCATTGTCGAGCTGACGCTTGACCTTGTCGAAATCCTTCTCAAGGCGCTGCCTTTCGGCTCTTTCACGACGTGCGATCTTTTCCGCAATTCGTTGGCCATGACGGGCATGGCGCATCACTGAAATAGCGTCCTTGACCACCACTCGGGTTCTTTCGTGAGCCTGCTTTTCGGCGTCGATGACCGCTTTCTGCGCGATAACCAGCTTCTGCAGTTTCATCTTGTCAGAGCGCAACCTGACAACCATTTCAGCCAGTTCGGTGCTGCTTCTGGCTGGAAGATTCTCGCGAGAATAATCCTGAATGGCCGGTTCTTCCAGAATTCCCTCGCGGGCTATGGCAATGGCCTTTTCCAGGGGATTGTAGAGATCGCCTGCAGACTCGCCGGACTCGGAAGAATACTGTTCGTTGCCGATGTCATGGAAGTCGACCAGCTCGTCAAGAGTCTCCAGTTGCTCACCAACGCTGAGTGTCTGGTCGAGCGATGACTCTTCAGTGCTGCCTTCCTGGCTATGCAGGCTGGTCGCGACAGCTTTCGTGCCGAGCGAGGAGGGCATGCTGTTGGAAGGTACGGCTGGGTCTTCAGTGCCTGCTGCGGCATTCTGTTGCTCCGTCGTGGAGCTTTCCTCGCTGGCAGTGTCTTTCGTTGTTGACGGCTTGTTGCTGCCTGCCGTCACATGGATGATCAGTGTATAGAGAGCGAACGGAATCAGCAGCGCTGCCGTGATCACCCATCCTTGAGCCAGTGCGGGCAACTCGGGTACTGGCCAGGCAATGGTGATGGCTGTTGCCAGAAACAGAATGACAACGAAGGCGCGGAAGAACAACACGCGGCTGCGTTGGCGTCGTTGATAGCGTCGGGATCTGTACTGGTGATTGCCTCTGGTGGAGACGAGTGACCCCTGCAGCAGGATCACGATAGCCAGCGCCGGTAGCAAGTACAACGCAGAAAACGTCATGTTTCGGATACCCTTGTTCTGCAACGGGTGGTGGCGTACGCCCCCCGAGAGAACTATCTGCAATATGTGGCCCCCAGACAACCATGCAGCAGATGGATCGACTTGCAATGATCCGAGTGTTACATCTGTGGGTGTATGGCTGCGATTGTAGCGCCTGAAGCCATCGAGGTGTAGGGGTTGAGACCTTTAAGGTCTTGATCAACACTGTTGAGCCAATCTGCCAAACAGGATCCTTGATCCTGAAGCCACATGTCTTGAAAAAACAATGTGGTGCCGAGAAGAGGACTTGAACCTCCACATCCAAAGGATACATGCACCTGAAGCATGCGCGTCTACCAATTCCGCCACCTCGGCCCGAAGTGTCGCCCAACTCGTCGTTGGGAAGCGCGTAATGTACACAAGCTTTTTTCTTTAGTCAACAACTTTGGCAAAACAATTACAGTTGATGCCTACTTGAACGTTGCGCTTTGGCGTACCCTTGAACACATCATGAATTTATATCGAGCATAATGAGTACAAAAAAACGCGGTAGATCAAGGTCTGACAACGATCCACACCGTTCGCGCGAACAGTCTCGCTACGATTCTCCGATAGCGAGTCGCGAATTCATCACAACTGTTTTGAAGGAAGAGAAAGGCCCGATCGATTACGAAACGCTGGCGGAGAAGTTATCTCTGACCGGCAATGCCGACGCCATGGAAGCATTGCGCCGCCGAGTCGGTGCCATGCTGCGCGACGGGCAGCTGATACAGAACCGCAAGCGCGGTCTGGTGCCGGTGGATACCGAGGCACTGATCGCCGGTCGTATCAGTGCGCATCCCGATGGCTTTGGTTTTGTCATCACTGATGATGACGACAAGGACGTATACCTGAACGGCAAACAGATGCGTCAGGTGTTGCACGGCGACCGCGTTGTAGTGTGCGTCACCGGAATCGATCAGCGTGGAAGACGTGAAGGACGCATCGTCGAGGTCGTCGAGCGTGCCAACAAGACACTGGTGGGGCGCTTGTCCATCGATCGTGGCACGGTTGTAGTGTCACCGGACAACAAGCGTATCCATCAGGATCTGCTGATTGCAGCTGGTGAGTTGTCTGATGCCGTGAATGGCGACATGGTGGTTGCCGAAATCATCGAGCAACCGACAAGACGTCACCAGCCGGTTGGTCGGGTGGTTGAGGTGCTTGGACAACATCTGCGCCCGGGCATGGAGATAGACGTCGCTCTGCACAGTCATGGTATTCCGACAGAATGGCCGGATGCGGTGGTCGAACAGGCCTCCGCTTTCTCCACGACCGTCAATGAGCATGCGGCGAGTAATCGCAAGGATGTTCGCAACCTGTCTCTGATCACTATTGATGGTGCCGATGCGCGAGATTTCGATGACGCGGTCTGGTGCGAGAAGCTGGACAGTGGCTGGCGCCTGATCGTGGCCATTGCCGATGTGGCGCATTATGTCGATCCGGGCTCACCGCTTGATCAGGAAGCCATCGATCGAGGTACGTCAGTTTATTTTCCCGGTCGCGTCGTGCCGATGCTGCCTGAAGTGCTCTCCAACGGCCTGTGCTCTCTGAATCCGGATGTCGACAGGCTGTGCATGTTGTGCGAATTGACGCTGGACGACGATGCTGTCGTGAAAAGAACGCGTTTTCACAATGGCATCATGCGCTCGCACGCGAGGCTGACATACGACCAGGTCAGCGAGATGCTGACCGAGCCGTCTTCACCCCTGCGCAAGCAGCACCAGTCACTGGTGCCGATGATCGAAGAGTTGCACAGTCTCTACAAGGCGCTGGCAAGAAAGCGCAAGAAACGCGGTGCCATCGAATTCGATTCCAATGAGACGCACATCATTTTCGATGAGAACAAGAAGATCAAGGAAATCGTGCCCATCGAGCGAAACGATGCGCACAAGCTGATCGAAGAATGCATGATCCTGGCGAACATCGAGGCCGCGGCGTTTCTCGAAAAGCACGAGATCCCGGCCTTGTATCGAGTGCATGCGGGTCCCAAGGCTGAACGCCTGATCGATCTGCGCGCTTTCCTGGCGCTACGAGGTCTGACATTGGGAGGAGGCGAATCGCCTACCGCTCTGGACTACGCGGCACTGGCCGAAGACATCAAGGATCTGCCTGATCGTAGTGTCATCCAGACCGTGATGCTCAGATCGATGCAACAGGCGGTGTATCAACCCGTCAATGAAGGTCATTTTGGCCTGGCGCTGGATCAGTATGCGCATTTCACTTCACCGATACGGCGATACCCGGATCTGCTGGTCCATCGAGCCATCAAGCATCTTGTCTCTCGTCGCAAGGTGAGCGATTACCGTTATTCGAAAGAGGCCATGCAAGCGCTGGGTGAGAGTTGTTCATTGACAGAACGACGCGCCGAAGAAGCTTCTCGGGAAGTGGTTTCCTGGCTCAAGTGCGAGTACATGCAGGAGCATGTCGGTAGTGAGTTCAAGGGCGTGATCTCGGCTGTGACATCCTTTGGCTTGTTCGTCGAGCTGACGGGGATACATGTCGAAGGACTGGTGCATATCACCAACCTGTCGCGTGATTACTATCGCTTCGATCAGGCGGCTCAGGCCTTGACGGGTGAGCGAACGGGCAGACAGTATCATCTGGGTGATCCCATCGTGGTGCGAGTGGCTGCGGTGAACCTGGAAGATCGCAAGATCGATTTCAACGAAGTCGAGCACCAATCAACCAGAGGCAAGGCTGCCAGAACTGCCGCGCCAGCCAGGGTGGCCGCAGAGGCTGTTGCCGCGCCGGCTGAGCACGCTGCAGATGACCTGCAACCGAAGAAGGTCAAGTCGGCTGAGCAGCGTCGCAAGGAGAAGCGTCGTCGCAAGCAGAAGCGCCGTGATGCCAGGCGCAAGGAGCAACGTGCAGCAGACAGGCTTGCCGCGCAGGATCAGGGCAGCGCAGATTCGGCCGCATCAGCTTCACAGCCGGTCTCCGCGGGCAAGGCTTCGGTTGTCGATCCGGTGATCACCAATACCACCGGTACTACGCAAGAACGGCCGAATCAGAAGAAAGTCGTACGGTCGCAGGAAAAGGCGTCGGATCAGAAGGTTGTGGCCCCAGTAGAGGCATCACCTGTCTCCGACTCCGTGAAGCCTGCAGAGCAGCCTGTTGAGCAAAGGGTTGTTGCGAAAAAGGCCGTAGCAAAGAAAGCTGCGACCAGAAAGGCTGTGTCCAAGAAGGCTGTAGCGAAGAAGTCGGTTGCAAAGAAAGCGGCTGGCAAGAAGACGGTCGCAAAGAGCGCGGTATCGAAAAAATCAGCAGCGCAGAAGCCTGTTGCGGAAGCGGTCGTGACGAAGAAGGCAGCGTCGAAAAAGGCGGTATCGAAGAAGGCCGCAAGCAAGGCTGCGGTATCGAAAAAGGCCGTCGCCAGGAAGGCGGTAGCCGAGGCAGCGACTTCGAAGAAGGTGGCTGCCAAGAAGATCGCATCGAAGGCGGTCGTGTCGAAGAAGACCGTATCGTCTGTTGCTGTTGCGAAAAAAGCGGCGTCGAAGAAGGCAGTTGCCAAGAAGGCAGTAGCGAAAAAGTCGATTTCGAAGAAAGCAGTCGCAACGCAGGCTGTGTCGAAGAAGGCCATTGTCAACCAGCCGGTGTCGAAGAAAGCGATAGCGAAGAAGGCCGTTGGCAAAAAGGCGGTCTCGAAGAAGGCGATATCGAAAAAGGCGGTGAGCAAAGCGCCGGTGTCGAAGAAAGCGGTATCGAAAAAGGCGGTTGCCAAAAAGGCCGTTGCGAAAAAGGCAATTGCCAAGAAGGCAGTGTCGAAAAAGGCAGTGGCCCGAAAGGCAACGTCGAAAACAGCAGCGGCCAGCAAGGCTGTGGCGAAGAAGGCGGCGTCAGGCAAGGTCGTGGCCAAAAAGGCTGTCGCGAAGAAAAGCGCCGTGAGCAAGAAGTCGGCATCTCGCAGCAAGGCGTCGGTGAAGAAGAAGGCCGGAGACGCATCCTGATGGCTTGTCTGGACTCATGACGCATCAGTATGTTGGCGGCCTGCATAGCGTCAAGGCCGCCCTGAAGAGTTCTGCGGGTGAAATCGATTGCCTTTTCGTACAGAAAGGGCGCCGAGACACCCGTCTTCGGGACCTGCAAGTGTTGGCAGGAAAGCATGCCATCGAGGTTCAGGAGGTCAACCGGGCGATGCTCAATGACCTGGTGGCCGATGTGCAGCATCAGGGTGTCGTTGCCAGGCTGAAAGGCAGCTCTGCCGGGGTTCGCAGGGATCTGAGCGAATTCGTGCAGCAGCTGTTGTTCGAAGAGCGAGGCACCAGTCTGTTGTTGCTGGTGCTGGACGAAGTGCAGGATCCACATAATCTGGGTGCCTGCTTGCGTAGTGCTGATGCCGCCGGGGTTGATGCTGTGGTGGTTCCTGCCGATAACAGTGTCGGCCTGACTCCTGTTGTGCGTAAAGTCGCCTCGGGAGCTGCCGAAGAAGTACCTTTGTTCCAGGTAAGCAATCTTCAACGAGCGCTGAGTGAGTTGCAGGATCTGGGGGTCTGGGTCTACGGGGCAGCCGGAGAGGCAACTGAAAGCCTGTTCGACCTGGACCTGACAGGTCATGTGGCACTGGTGATGGGGGCGGAGGGTCGCGGAATGCGTCGTTTGACGCGTGAACGTTGTGATCAGCTGTTCCATTTACCGATGAAGGGCACGGTCAGCAGTCTGAATGTGTCCGTGGCCGCTGGCATCAGTCTTTTTGAAGTTGTTCGGCAACGGGGTTGATCTCAAACCCGAGTAGTTGTCACAGTATGAAAAACAAGTTATAGTTGAAAGGCTTTGTCAACCGGCAAGGTCAACTTCCTCGTCCAGTCATGTGCCCCAGGGGTATTGTGTCGGGCGGTAATCCACAGGGAGCAATAATGCGCCATTACGAAATCGTGTTTCTGGTCCACCCTGACCAGAGCGAGCAAGTGCCTGCGATGATCGAAAGATATCGCGGAATCATTGAAGCTCAGGACGGTGTCATTCATCGTCAGGAAGATTGGGGACGTCGTCAGCTCGCGTATCCGATCAACAAGATCTACAAGGCCCACTACACACTTCTGAACATCGAATGTGGCCAGCAGGCACTGGACGAACTGACCAGCGCATTCAAGTTCAATGATGCCGTCATCCGCCACATGGTACTTCTGCGTGATGATGCGGTCACTGAAGCCTCACACCTGATCAAGAAAGACGAGTCTCGTGGTGATGAAGAGCGTCGTGCACGTAGCAACGACGATGATTCCAGCAGTTCAGATTCAGAGGCTGCTGCACCTGCAGCGCCTGCTGCTGACGCCGCCAACTGATTCCACCAGGAGAACTCAACATGTCACGTTATTTTCGTCGTCGTAAATACTGCCGTTTCACTGCCGAAGGCATCACTGAAATCGACTACAAGGATCTTGAACTGCTCAAGGGCTTTGTAACCGAAACCGGCAAGATTGTTCCTAGTCGTATCACAGGCACAAAAGCTCGATATCAGCGTCAGCTGGCAACTGCCATCAAGCGTGCTCGATACGTTGCGCTGCTGCCTTACACCGATCAGCACTAGAGTTTTCGAATCTGGCTGCAAGTCAGAATGGTTTTCTCCGATATCGGATCCGGTCTGTTGCACAACCTTGACCGGATCTTCCTGTTCGGAGGTTCTGACTGACGTAACAGGGGCAACGTCGATGTGTTCGTTCAATAGGGTTGGCAGACGATGATTGGTCTGGCAAAGATTGCTGATCGAGGACCGTTCGTTGCGGCCGCTCTGGCGGCAGCCCTGTTGCTGTTGGCCTTGTGGCTGCCGGCGTTGGTCGCGGCAGGCAACATGTCGGGATTGCTGATTCTGGCGAGCATGGCTTCCATGTTCTTCCTGATCGCCAGTGCTGCGGTTGTTGCCTTCGTCGCTTTGCGGCATGGGGAACTGTCTGCGGTGCAGGTGGTTGGCGGATGCCTCGTCATGTTGATCGTGGTTTCCATCGTGTTGTACCAGTCGCCAATTCATGTGCCACTGGTGGCCACTGTTTTCTGGCTACCGGCGATAATCGCAGCGATTGTGCTGGCGCGATCGGTAAAACTCGATTACGCGGTGTTGAGCATCATTGCCTGCGGTGTCGTGGTTGTCATCGGTCTGAGCCTGATCACGGGCGATAGCACCGAGTTCTGGCGATCGCAGTTTGGTGGCGCGGTGATGGAGGGTGATGCTGCTTCGGCTACCTTGAGTGTCGAGCAACAGGAAGCCTTCATGGACACCATGGCCAGGATGATGACTGGTGCACTGGGTGTGTCGGTCGTGAGTATTGCGCTGGGTGCGTTGTTTCTGGCGCGTTCCTGGCAGGCGGGTCTGTTCAATCCGGGCGGATTCCAGAAAGAGTTTCACGCGCTGTCACTGGGTCGTAATGCGGCTCTTGTGTGTGTCCTGATCGTTGCCCTGGCCATATTCATGGGTGGGCAACTGGCGGGGGCCATTGCGATGGTCGTGATATTCGCTTTTTTTGTACAAGGGCTGGCCGTGACTCACGCGTTGGTCAAACAACGCGGCATGCACCGCTACTGGCTGCACGGAATCTATGTGTTGCTTCTGCTGCCGCATACTTTGCTTTTACTGGCAGCGCTGGGTCTGGCGGATAATCTGTTCAGCCTGCGGCGCTCCAAGAATGTCTGATTGGAGAATTTATAATGCAAGTCATACTGCTTGAGAAAATCGACAAGGTCGGTCTGCTGGGTGATTTGGTAGAGGTGAAGTCCGGATACGCCCGAAACTTCCTGCTGCCACAGGGCAAGGCTGAAATGGCGACCCCTGATAACGTTGAAGCGTTCCAGCAGCGTCGCGCTGAACTGGAAAAGCAGCAGGAAGAGGCACTGTCTGAAGCGAATACGCGCAAGGCAGCACTCGAAGGCACTACTGTCAGCATCACTTCACGTGCCGGTACCGAAGGCAAGCTGTTCGGTTCCATTGGTACTGAAGAAATCCGTGCTGCTTTCGAAACTGCGGGTCAGACTGTCGAGAAGAAGGAAATTCGTTTGCCCGAAGGTCCTCTGCGCAATGTTGGTGAGCATCCTGTGACACTGCATCTGCACACTGACGTCAATGTCGAAGTCATCGTCAACGTGGTTGGCGAAGAAGTCTGATTCACTTGTTGGTCCCGGCTGACGATCATCTGATCGTCGCCGGTCATACCTTGCGGCAGGGATGCCCGGGTATTTGATGCGTAATCGTATCTGGCTTGCATCGCAGGACGCCATGCTCGTCTGATCATGTGACACTCGCTTGCGAAATGGGCAGGTAATGCTGCACCTGTACGGGGATTGATTGCGGTACAGTCACCTGATAATCAGCGCTAAGCCGGAGTAACTTGCAGATGGTTCATACGCCAGAAGATTTTGGTTTTCCTACGGCGATGGAACAGGACGAGTACGGCGCGCCACTGGATGCGTCACCGGAAGACTTTGGCGTGGATCTGGCGGCTTTCGGCCCCCCGGACCCTCCACCGAATCCAAACCCCGGTTATGGCGGCTCGCAGGACGGGAACTGGTCAGGCGGTGGTGGCTCACGTTCCGGCAAACGTTCCACGAAGCAGTTGATGGAACAGCTGTCCAAGCGTCGCAACAACGAACCTCCTCAATCGCTGGAAGCCGAGCAGGCTGTCTTGGGCTGCCTGATGCTGGAAGCCAACGAGGCGTTCGATAAAGTCTCCGAAACGGTAGGTGAGTCGGACTTCTATCAGTTCAATCATCGGCTGATCTTCCGTGCGGTATCGGCGCTCGCCACCGAAGGGCGACACCCTGATGTGGTCACCGTGACCGGTTGGTTGCAGACACAAGGTGATCTGGAGGATGCTGGAGGCCTGAACTATATCGGTGCGCTGGTGGAAGTGACTCCCAGTGCCAGCAATATCAAGGCTTATGCCGAGATCGTTCGCGAACGATCGGTGCTGCGCCAGTTGATTGGTGTGGCCAACGAGATCGCTGACAGTGCCTATGACGCTGGAGGCCGTAGCTCGAAAGACCTGCTGGACGAAGCCGAAACCAAGGTGTTCGCCATTGCTGACCAGGGCGCCAAGGGCGCGGGTGGTTTCCACGATATCAAGACCGTGTTGTCAGGCGCCATCGAGCGTATCAACATGCTGTTCGAGTCCGATGATGCCATTACAGGCTTGTCGACCGGATTTACCGAGCTGGACGAAAAGACCAGTGGATTGCAGAAATCGGATCTGATCATCGTCGCGGGACGCCCATCCATGGGCAAGACGACCTTCGCGATGAATGTCGCGGAAAACGCCGCCATGGAATCCGATGCGCCGGTGGCCATCTTCAGTATGGAAATGCCGGCCGAACAATTGGCCATGAGGATGATTTCCTCACTTGGACGCGTGGAGCTGCAGAAGCTGAGAACCGGCAAGCTGCTGGAGCAGGACTGGCCCAGAATCACCTCGGCCATCACGCTGTTGAATCAGAAGCGCAACGTCTACATCGATGATACGCCGGCATTGACTCCCACCGATCTGCGTGCGCGCTGTCGGCGTCTGGCGCGTGAACATGGTCTGGGTCTGATTGTCATCGACTATCTGCAGCTGATGCAGATTGCCGACAGCAAGGAGAACCGTACCAGTGAAATCTCGGAAATTTCGCGTTCTTTGAAATCGCTGGCAAAAGAGCTGCAAGTGCCGGTTATTGCACTATCTCAGCTCAATCGCAGTCTGGAGCAACGCCCCGACAAACGACCGGTCATGTCCGATCTTCGCGAATCGGGCGCTATCGAGCAGGATGCCGACGTCATCATGTTCATCTACCGTGATGAGGTTTACAACCCGGAAGACGAGGCCAGCAAGGGGCGTGCGGAAATACTGATCAGAAAGCAGCGAAACGGACCCATTGGTACAGTGCATCTGACCTTCCTGGGGCAATACACTCGTTTCGAAAACTATTCTCCAGAAGTCATGACAGGTGAGTTTTCCTGATGGGCGGTAAGATCTGATGACACACGAATTTTCAGCTTCGCGCGAGTTGGGGCAGGGATTGGCTGATATGAACCGGCGTTCAGTCACGATAACGGTCAATGTGCAGGCTCTGCGACAGAACCTGGCTACAGCCAGGCGCCTGAGTGGTGGTTCCCTGCAATTCGCGACCATCAAGGCCGATGCCTATGGACATGGCGCGGTGGCGGTTGCGCATGCATTGTCGCCAAGGGCCTCCAAACGACAGTACAGTGAGCCTGCTTCGGCGACCAACGAGCCGACTGAGGCGGTGGCCGATGGTTTTGGGGTGGTCACGCTGGAAGAGGCCCTGGAGCTTCGCCAGTCAGGTATACGGCAGGCAATTCTGGTATTGCAGGGACCTCAGAACGGCGAATCTGCGTCGCAGATGAAGCGCCATCAATTGTGGCCTGTCATTCATGACAAGCATCAGTACGAGTGGTTCCGGCAGCATCCTGACTGCGGCGAGTTGCAGGCCTGGTTGAAGGTGGATTCAGGCATGGGGCGACTGGGTTTCTCACCGGAAGAGGCCAATCAGATACTGGCAACCGACGACAATGTTCGCTGGTCAGGGGTGATGACACATTTCGCTTGCGCCGATGAAACGAGCAATTCCTACACCGAGCAACAGGTGAAGCAGTTCAACAGCGTGCAGTCGGAATTGCCGCTGGCTCGATCCATGGCCAACTCCGCTGCGGTTCTGGCCTGGCCAATGACCCGGGCTGACTGGGCACGCCCTGGCATCATGCTGTACGGCTGCAATCCACTGGACCGTGAGCTGACGGATGATGTCGTACTGAAGTCGGCCATGACGGTCGAGGCGCCGCTGATTTCCGTCAAGCGCATGAGCAAGGGGACAGGTATCGGCTATGCGCAGTCGTGGAGATGTCCGGAAGACATGCCCATCGGCTATGTGGCCGCAGGATATCGTGACGGCATACCTCGAGTGCTGGATAGCTCAGCCCGTGTGAGCATTGCCGGATACAAATGCCCTGTTGTGGGGCGAGTATCGATGGATTCGTTTGCTGTCGATCTGCGTCAGGTGCCGGAAGCGGGAGTCGGAGACCTGGTGGAATTGTGGGGAGAGAACAACTCGATCGACGAATTGGCAAAGGCGGCTGGAACTATCAGCTATGAATTGCTCACATCAATCCGCGGCAAGCGCACGTACATTGATCGATGAATGACGTTCCGGAGTGTTTTTTACTTTTTTGCAACGTCCTGATCAGTAAAGTCTGGTTATCCTAACCTTCGTAAGCTCAATGGCTGGAGAACGTTTGTCATCGTCTTGATGAAGCAGATTACTCCGGCTCTACGCTACCTGCCCGAAACATGTGTTGCTTATGCTTCGGGCAGCAGGTTTTACGACTTGAATTTCTCAGGCTGAATGGATTACCGCTCCAGATACTGCAACTTGTCTGCCTTTCCTTCCCACTCCTTGGCATCGGCCGGAGGGTCTTTCTGTACGGTTATGACTGGCCAGATAGCTGACAGGTCGGCGTTGAGCTGCAGGTATGGCTCATCTTCGGGCTTCATGTCTTCTTCGGCCACAATGGCGTTGATAGGGCATTCAGGCTCGCACAAT
>CBDUIJ010000026.1:0-30861 GCA_965367215.1 uncultured Granulosicoccus sp. | reverse complement strand
TCACGAATGGTGCCATCGTCATACTCGCCCGTTGCCTGGTAATCGGCAGGAATGCAGCGATCAACCGATTCATCGCCCGAGATGCTGCTGATGCCCGACAAGTTCGCATCCGACACGGTCAGCTGATAGACATCCGAATCCAGCCCGCCAATGGTGACGTACACGCCAACATCACCGTTGCCCGTAGCCACCAGTCGCCCATCATCACTGATGGTCGCAAACTCTGGCTCTGTCACTTGCCACAGCCGGTTGGCAGCGCTCAACTCCACCGGCTGCAAGGCGGTGTTGGTTCCCTGCACCGTGAAATCGACCGATTCACCAATGTTGAGGTACAGCTTGTCGACCGTGATCGTGGGACCAACAACCGACAACGAAGCGATATTGAGTTCACGAATCTCGACGGCTTCCTCGAACGGGTCCGATTCACCGTCACAGGCAAGCAACAGGACTGAGGCCAGTACAGCACTGGCAAGCGATAGCATTTTCATGGGGTATTGAATCTCAGGCCCAGAACCAGGGCATCCAGACGCAGGGGCTCCCCGGCGTTGTAGTGACGGTATTCAAAACTGACCAGCATATTGGGCGCCCGTTGCAGTCGCTGCATGACGCCGATACTGACGCGTGCACCGGTGAAGTCCTCGTTGATCGAGGACGCCGGCAATTCGCCAGCGGCAGGGGCTGTCTGATCCAGTGTGTAATTGACAGCACCCAGCACGATATAACCCTGAGTTCCACGAACCGGGGGCGACTGGAGACGTACCGCAAGCCCGTAGGCCTGCTCCACTTCCAGTTCGAAGTCTCCCGAACGATCGCTGGATATGCCACTGTCGGCAAACAGCTCGATACCGATGTTGGGCATCACGAACAGACCCACATTCACACTACCGAAGGTCGGGTAGAAGCTCAGGTCGGAATTTTCAACTCCGCCGGCCCCGAGCTGAAGCTCGGCATAGACAGGCCCGTTCGCACTGGCGAACGAGGAGGATACAGCTAGCACACACGCAATCAGCCAGCGCACATAATACTCCTGGAGAGAGGATTCAAGGAACGAGAAGATAGCACTCACAAGCCATACGCGTCATGTCAAGCAGGTCACCTGAGCCATACCGGGGTGTCACGGTTGATGCGAAACCGGCGCCATCAGGGAGGTTCAGGGAGATGCCATTGCCGCCAGATGCCACGACAGCGTTACATTCCTCACCCTCAGAGACTTCTATTGCGCACAATAGTGCATAACAAATGATCTACCGGAAGCCAAGAGAGGCAGCCGAGCGAAGCAAGGAGCCCAACAAGGCGGGGCACTGACTTCGGGCGTTTCAGGCGCTATTGGTTCCCTTGATCTTCGAGAACGCATCCAGTGCTCTTTGCCGTGTCTGCTTCAGATCCACCAGGGGCTCCGGATAATCCAGCGCGGCTCTGGCGGTGTCACCCAGCTCCCAGGGCTTGTGCAGGTAGAGCGTGTCCACCTCGGCAAGTTCGGGCACCCAGTGCCGCACGTACTCACCCTGCTTGTCGAATTTCTCCCCCTGCAGCACCGGGTTGAACACACGAAAGAAGGGAGAGGCATCCACCCCACAACCCGCCGTCCACTGCCAGCCCATGCTGTTGCTGGCCAGATCCGCATCCACCAGGGTATCGCGAAACCAGTGCTCACCATCCTGCCAGGGCACCAGCAGATTCTTGATGAGGTAGGACGCCACGATCATGCGCACCCGATTGTGCATCCAGCCTGTGGCATACAACTCCCGCATGCCGGCATCGACAATCGGTACTCCGGTCATGCCCTGTTGCCAGCGCGTCAGGGACTCTGTCGTATCCTCGGCCCAGGGGAAGCGACTGAACCGTTCATCCAGCGGCTCTTCGATGGTCTGAGGGAAGTGATACAGAATGGCGTAGGCAAACTCACGCCAGACGATTTCCCTGGCGAAGGTGTTCTCGTCATCCGACAGGGCCGTGGTCTTGCGCCCCGCCAGCAGACGGTTCATGACATGCCGCGGACTGATCTCGCCAAAATGCAAGTGCGGAGAGAGTCGCGAGGTTCCCGCGTTACCCGGTCTGTCACGATTGACATCGTAGTCATTGACCGAGCTTTTCAGAAAGCGCTCCAGCTGTGCCCGGCCCTCCTTCTCGCCCACTTTCCAGTGACCCATCATGCTCTCGTGCCAGTCGATGGTGGGTAACAGCTGCAGCTCTTCCAGTGCCAGAGCCTGTGTCAGCCCCTCAGCCACTGACGGGCTCAGAGCCGGAATGACCTGCGGCTTGTTCAAGGTATCGACAGAGGTCTCGTCGCCATCGATCAAACGCGCCGCGGATCGCCAGTAAGGGGTATAGACACGGTAGGGGGTACCGTCGGACTTCAGGTTCTCCCAGGGCTCATGGATCAACAGGCTGTTGAAAGTGCGTGGCTGCAACTCGCTCAATACCGATTTGACGTGCTTGTCACGCCCAATGGTCGCAGGGTCGTAGCAACGATTCCAGAAGATGCGATCGACTCCCGCCTCTTCGATGAAACGCTGCAGAACCTCCAGAGCATCTCCACGAGCAAAATACAACTCACTCCCCTTCTCCCGCAGGCTTTCGCCCAGGGCCGCAAGGCTGTGGTGCAACCACACCTGACTGGCAGCACCCAGACGACTGATACTCTGGTCCATCGGATCATCGATGAAGATGCACAGCAGCTCATCGCAAGATTTGCAGGCTTCACTCAGTGCCGGGTTGTCGCTCAGGCGCAAGTCCTGGCGGAACCACATCAGCCCCCTGCTCATGCAATCTTTCGAATCAGTGATCCGGAGACATCCGATACCGGCTCGTAGTACTGTTCATCGACATCCACCACGGACAGAGAACCATGAGTCGGGTGATCCAGCAAGGCGGCATTGGCCTCATCGGTGTCGATATGCATTTCGAGCACGAAGTTTTCGCTGACTCTCACCAGCACATCACCGAAGACCAGGTCTCGATCACCACCGACAATGGAGACGGCTACCTCGTCCTTGTCTGCCACGGCAAAACGGGCAGCATCATCCGGATGCATATGAATGTGCCGACGCGCACAGATCAGCCCTTCTGGCAGCGTGACCGTACCGACTGGCCCTTCCAGAGTGATCGGTGCAGAGCCCTTGATGTTGCCAGAGTTGCGTACTGGCACATCGATGCCGAGCTTGAACTCATCCGTGCGTGATATTTCCACTTGATCGATATTGCGTAACGGGCCCAGCACCCTGACACCATCGATACGATCGCGCGGGCCAATCAGATTGACCTTTTCCTTGCAGGCAAACTGTCCCGGCTGAGACAGGGCCTTGTCCGGCGTGGGAGTCGCGCCCTTGCCGAACAGTGCTTCGAACGTCTCCGCCGTCAGGTGACAGTGCCTGCCACTGACCGCAATCGGGATGCTCTTGAGAGTTGCCGGCTGCGTGGCCGTGATGACACGCCTTGCCTGCTGCGCAATCATCAGCTCTTCATTGGTCTTGACCACAATGGCCTCGACCCGTGAACGTGGCGTGGTGATGAGCGCATGGTCGTCATCGTAGCGGACACTGGCATCCCGGTTGAGGTCCTCATCCAGAACCACACCCAGAAATTCAAGCCGCTGCAGGATGCGGCCACGCATGCTGGCACTGTTTTCACCAATACCACCGGTGAACACGATGGCATCCACACCGCCCATGGCCGCGGCATAGGCGCCGATGTATTTGCGAGCACGGTGGGCAAAGACGTTGATCGCCAGACGAGCACGGTCGTTGCCATCGGCGGCCGCACGCTCGATCTCACGCAGATCATTGCCCAGTCCGGACAGTCCGGCCAGGCCACTGCGCTTGTTCAGCAAGTCATCGAGTGAGGTCACATCATAGCCCTGACGCAGCAGCGACAGCAGCACACCCGCATCCACATCTCCGGAACGTGTCCCCATCACCAGGCCCTCCAGTGGCGTATTGCCCATACTGGTTTCCGCCGATCTGCCGAACTCCACCGCACAGGCACTGGCGCCGTTACCCAGATGCAGCGTGATCAGACGCAGCTCATTCAGGGGCCGCTGCAAAAAGCCTGCGGCAATGCCGGCTGCATACTCATGCGAGATGCCGTGAAAGCCGTAGCGCCGGATACCGTGTTTCTCAGCCACCTCATGATCAATGGCATAGGCCGTTGAACGACGCGGCATACGCGCATGAAAGGCGGTATCGAACATGGCCACCTGCGGCACATCCGGCAAGGCCGATCGAGCCGCATGAATGGCGGCCAGGCTGTAGGGGTTATGCATGGGCGCATCCGGAACATGCCGTTCGATATCCGCCAGCACCGATGCATCAATCAGACATGGCTCCGCATGCCCGGCGCCGCCATGGACAATGCGATGCCCGACCACATCGATGGTATGAGCCTGCACCTCGCTCAGAATGTCGGTAATGGCGGATTCGTGCGTCCGACCCTCACTGGCCATTTTTGCCGTATCGGCATCCAGCAGTCGTTCGTGCTTGCCGGATACCAGAACCACGTCATTCTCGTCGATCAGCGCAAACTTGATGCTGGATGATCCGCAATTGATTACCAGTGTATTCATCGGTTGCCTTGTCTCATGGGGTTATCGCGACGAGCAAGAAGTGTACGCGTTTGATCACGTTGCGAAAAAATGACACTGATACTCTCACGTCACAAGTATCAGGAATCGCCAGGTTCGCTAAATACCCGGTCTCATCGTGTCGATACAAGGCATATCGATTCACTTGTCAGACAGCTGATGAACCTGGAATTTCCCACTGTTTCTGCGACAGGGTGGCAACGCCTGTGAGCATTGTCATACTGGTCGGCGGCAGCACACCCGAAGCCAATGCAGAACACCGCTATCTGGTCAACGCCTTTCTGGAACGCTTCGATGAACGTGTTACACGGATCATCACGGCCGAACCTGTCAGACGCTCATTCGGCACACGCCTCAAACGCATGCTCAAGCGCGGCAACTATGCCGAGCGATTCGCACGCTGGCGCTATCCGGGCGGCTATGGCCCCGATCCGGCTGCGCTGCAACGCCTGCTGGAGCCCGGAGAGAGCACGCCGCTGATGCCGGGCGGTTCGCGCCGAACCCATCTGTCATCACACAACGGCCCTGAGTGCGAGGCCATTCTCGACGCAGAGAAACCCGACGTCATCGTGGTGTATGGCACCCCCATCATCCGGGAAAACATCTTCGGCAAGGCACGGGTCATCACCCTGAACATGCATACCGGACTGTCGCCCTGGTACCGCGGTGACAGCACCCTGTTCTGGCCGGTCTATTACAACGAGCCTGGCAGGCTCGGGGTCACGGTTCATGAACTGGTTGAATCGGTGGATGGCGGCGCCATTGCCGCCACGGCTGTCGTCGAGTACGAGACCGGGGACCGCGAGGCCGAATTGTTTGCCAAAGGTGTCAGAGCCGGCACCGCCCTGTACCTGGACTGTGTGGAGGCGGCCCTGAATGGCTCGCTGGAGTGCCAGCCCCAGGACCTGTCCATTGGTCGTGAATTTCGCTGGAAGGACCGAACTGTTGCCGCAGAAAGGCAGGTCATCGCGAACTTCGAACAATGGGAGAAGCCGTCATCATGAACACCCGGTTGCTGCAGGCGGAAACCGAAACGCTGGCCCCGCGCTCACCCTTTTCACGCAAGGCCGTACGCTCACTGCGTGCCTTGCTCAGAGCCACCGGTGTCTGCCTCTATCATCTTGGACTGGCACGGCCCATCATCAACCTGTCGCCGGCCCGCACCAGAACGCTGCTGTATCACGCCGTCGAAGATCAACCCGGCAGTCATACCGCCGGGCTTGGCATGAGCATCAGCACTGACGCCTTCGCCCGCCACCTGGACTATTACCAACAGCACTACAACATCCTGTCAATGAAGGATCTGGTGCAAGGCAAGGTGTGTCCACGCACCGCCGTTCTGACATTCGATGACGGTTATGCCAGTGTCGGCGAAAACGCCGTGCCGGCGCTTGAGAAACGCGGCATACCTGCCACGGTCTATCTCATCGGCAAGGCCGTAAACGGTGGCATGGTCTGGGTCAATCAGCTGAATCACGCGCTGAACCGTCATCCACAGGTAACGATGAACCTCATCAACAGCATACCCGGCCTGGCCAATGTGGCTCGTGAAAACGTCATCCAACACGTGCAGACAACCTTTCCACCGCAGATGATCGAGCAACTCATGACGCGTCTGGAACAGAGTCTGCCAGCGGCAACGAACGCCAATCAGCTGTTTCTGAACCCTGATCAGATAACGGAGTTGAAAACACGCGGGATATCGTTCGGCTTCCACTCGAACGATCATTACAATCTGCGGCTGTGCAGCGAACAGACCTTGCGCCAGCAGCTGGACAGTTCCGGGATCGATGACCTGCTGGATTCCAGAACCTTCGCCTACCCGTTCGGCTATTGCGGCGACCGGGAGGCCGACAGGCTGGAAGCCCGGGGGTTCCAGAAAACGATGCTGGTGCAGGAGGATACCCCGCATCCGCGCCGGTCGAATCTGATGCGCTCGGAGCCTGCGGGCAAATCAGCAGCTCAGGTCTTTGCCCAGCTGGAGGTGGAAGAGCCGGTCATGCTCTGGTTACGCGGCGCACTGGCGTAACCGTCCATCATTGTCTTGTCGATATTCAAAACGCAGGCTTCGGTGAAAAAACCGTAGCCCGAAAACAAGAAAGCCCCGCACATGGCGGGGCTCTCTCGTGGAAACCTAGTCGGGTGACAGGTTTACATGGCAGATACGTTGACTGCCGCTGGACCTTTTTGACCCTGCTCGATGTCGAAGCTCACTTTCTGACCTTCGTCGAGCGTTTTGTAACCCTCGCCAGTGATTGCGGTGTGGTGAACGAATACGTCCTTGCCGCCATCTTCAGGAGCGATGAAGCCGAAACCTTTCGCCGCGTCGAACCACTTAACTGTACCAGTACTCAAGATAATACCCTGTATCAAAAAAACAACAATATGGACAAACCCTCAGAGAGTGGGTAGCTCTTTTGCTTCCCTGCCCCCTCTGACCGGGCGAGTCTCTTACAATGACCATTCACGAACAGAATCGCTGCAAGTCGCTAACGTAGACAACCCCGAATTGCTCCGAGTACCGCCAACAATTGCAATATAGGTAGTTTGCTCGCCGAATACAAGCGTCGGGACACCTTCTGAGGCTTTGTTGCATGACATTCACGCTACAATTGCGCATCAATTCTCCCAAAACCCCGCCACAGCGCCATTTGCGAGGCTTTTCACAGAAAAAGCCGATCTGCGTTACTGGCTAAAAAATATCAATAATGAGCATCGATTTTTCCGCAGGGCAACGCTGGATCAGTGATACCGAGTCCGATCTGGGTCTTGGCACCATCCTGGAAGTTGAACACAGACAGATAACCGTGGTCTTTCTGGCTACCGGTGAAACACGTATCTACGCCAAGGAGACGGCACCCTTGACGCGTGTCGCCTTCCTGCCCGGCGATACCATCAGCAGCCACGAGGGCTGGCAATTGCGGGTCGAGCACATCGAGGATGTCGATGGACTGCGCATCTACAGTGGCACGCGCGAGGATACCGGCGAAGCGGCCATCCTCAATGAAGCCTCACTGGACAACTTCCTGCAATTTCGCTCACCTCGTGACCGTCTGTTCGCCGGTCTGATCGACGGTCAGCGCTGGTTCTCTCTGCGCCGCAGTGTGTTCGAAAGCCGTCATCAGCTGGCCCAGTCACCGGTTCGCGGACTCATGGGAGCCCGCGTCAGTGTGCTGCCCCACCAGATCTACATCGCCGTCGAAGCACTCAAGCGACACCACCCGAGACTGTTGCTGGCCGACGAAGTCGGTCTGGGAAAGACCATCGAAGCCGGCATGATCGTGCATGGCTCGCTGGTCAACAACCAGGTCAGCCGTGTTCTGATTGCGGTGCCATCTGCCCTGCTGCACCAGTGGCTGGTGGAGATGCTGCGCAAGTTCAATCTCAATTTCCGCATCATGGATGCCGAACGCTTCGAGGAACTGCGCGACTCGGCACCCGACAACAATCCCTTTCTGGCCGAACAACTGGTTCTGTGCTCGCTGGATACCTTGCTCGACGATGATGAGATCGGCGATGCCGCTACCAGCGCCGGCTGGGACATGCTGGTCGTCGATGAAGCCCATCACCTGAGCTGGGAACCGGATGAGGCCTCCGATGCCTATACGCTGATCGAAGAACTGGCCATGGAGACCCCCTCGGTACTGCTGCTGACCGCCACACCCGAGCAACTGGGCCAGTCAGGGCACTTTGCCCGACTGCGCCTGCTTGACCCGGAACGCTTCGGCTCACTGGAACAGTACATCGAGGAAGAAGCCTCGTTTGGCTGGGTCGCCTCGGTTGCCGACAAGCTCTCCAGCGACCAGGCGCTGGACAGCGGTGAAATCACCCAGCTGCAGAGCCTGCTGGGCGAAGAGTTCAGCGACAGCGAGCAGAAGACCCTCACCTCCTCTACCGCCATGTCGGTCAGCGATCTGCCACCTCGGTTGATCAACAAGCTGGTCGATCGTCACGGCACCGGCCGCCTGATGTTCCGCAACACGCGACGCGCCATCACCGGCTTCCCCGAGCGACAACTGCATACCTATCAACTGGAGGAAGACACGCTCGAATGCAAGGCCATCTGGCTGCTCGAATTCCTGCTGGAACAGTATCCGGAAAAGGTACTGCTCATCTGCTCCAGACGGGAAACCGTTCAGGCACTGGCCGAGCACCTGCGAGTCGCCGGCGTACAGAGCGCCCAGTTCCACGAAGGCATGTCCATCGTCGAGCGCGACCGCGCCGCCGCCTGGTTTGCCGACCCGGAAGAGGATTGTCGTTTACTGCTGTGCTCCGAGATCGGCAGCGAAGGGCGTAACTTCCAGTTCCTGCATAACGTCGTCATGCTCGAACTGCCCGAAGCGCCGGACCTGCTCGAACAGCGTATCGGCCGACTCGATCGTATCGGCCAGACCCAGACCATCCAGATCCATGTGCCGACCGCACCTGCCACACGCGACTCCCTGTTGCTGAACTGGTATCACGAAGGCCTCAATGCCTTCGAAAGAATCTGCAAGTCAGGCACCGCTGTACGTGAACGTCTGGCCGAGCAGCTCGACCCATTGCTGGCCCGCATGAGCGATGGCGAGGATATCGCCGACAAGGAGCTCAGTGCGCTGATCCAGAATACCCGCGAACTGTCGCTGGAGCTGGATGCCGAACTGGAAGCCGGCCGGGACCGACTGCTGGAGCTGAACTCCAACCGTCCGGAACTGGTGCAGGAACATCTGGATGAACTGGCGCGTGTGGACCGCAATTACAGCTTGCAGGACTTCATGGAAGCGGTGTTCGACCGCTTCGGTGTCGATGTGGCCGAACAGCGCGATCACTGGATCATCCACCCGAGCGATCACATGCAGGTGGCGCACTTCCCGCACCTGCCGGCAGGCGGCATGACGTTGACCTTCGACCGCGCTACAGCTCTGACCCGTGAGGATTTCACCTACCTGACCTGGGATCATCCCATGGTGACAGCCTCGCTGGATCTGATTCTGGATGAAGGCTTTGGTCAGGCAGACTGTCAGGTGATCAAGACAGACGAACTGCCGAAGAACCTGACCTTCGTTGAGGCCAGTTACATCCTGCAGTGCACCGCTGACAAGAGCCTGAATATCGATCGTTACCTGCCGGCGCAGGTGCAGACCTGGAGTGTGGGTATCGATGGCAAGGATTACACCGAACAGGTTGCCGCGCTGGAGCTGGACAGTCTCAAGCAACGCTATGACCGCAACGCCCTGCGCAAGGTCGTGCTGAAGAACCGGGAAGTACTGGAAAAACTGATTGACCAGTCAGCAGTCCTGGCGGAGAAGGCATTGCCTGAACTGGTGGACGGCGCCAGAGAACGCATCGATGTGGAATACCAGGAAGCACGAGAACGATTGCAGTCACTCGCCCGTGTCAACCCGTCAGTGAAGCAGGAAGAGATTGACGCGCTGGACGAACATCACAAGGCACTGCATGCTGCCCTCGAAGCAACTCATGCACGGCCTGTTTCCGTGCGTGTCATGTTCAACGGCTGATCCAGCCAGGCCAACCGGGAAATCCATCGATGATTGTCGTCTCCTTCAATGTCAATAGTGTCCGGTTGCGCCTGCATCAGCTGCAGGCCCTGGTCGATGCTCGCTCACCCGATGTCATCGGGCTGCAGGAGACCAAGGTCGTGGATGCCGACTTTCCGGTAGACGCCTTGCGCGAGATGGGTTATCACGCAGCCTTCGCCGGACAGAAGACCCACTACGGGGTGGCCATGTTGTCAAAGACACCCATGAGCGATGTCAGCATCGGCTTCAGCACTGACGACGACGATGCACAGAAGCGTCTCATCACTGCCACCGTGCAAAGCCCCAAAGGGGCACCTGTCACGATCATCAATGGCTATTTCCCGCAGGGTGAAAAGCGCGACCACCCGGTCAAGTTCCCCGCCAAGGAGGCCTTCTATCGGGATCTGCAGAACAAGCTGATCAACGAACATTCACCTGATGAGAACCTGCTGGTCATCGGCGACTTCAACGTCGCTCCCGTGGACGAGGATCTGGGCATCGGACCTGACAATGTGAAACGCTGGCTGCGCTCTGGAGCCACCAGCTTTCTGCCTGAAGAGCGCGAATGGATACAACGACTGCAGGACTGGGGACTGGATGACAGTTACCGCATCAAGTACCCTGATCGTGATGATCGCTTCAGCTGGTTCGATTACCGCAGCCGTGGCTTTGATCGTGACCCGAAGCGAGGCCTGCGTATCGACCACCTGATGTGCACGCGCCCGATGACGCCGACTCTGGTGGACAGTGGTATCGACTATGATATCCGCGCCATGGAGAAACCATCGGATCATTGCCCCGTCTGGTCCGAGTTCGATCTGTAACTCGCGCCATACCCGCCTGACCCCGTACACTCGAAACGGGGCTCTAGTCACAAACTGTCCAGGCACGCTCTAGTAGTATCTCGACGAGGGAAGTTCCCCCTATCACCAACTGCGCAAGCCGGTGTCGCCCGTATTCAGCGGCACAATGGTTCGACAGGGATCGATCGAGTTGAATACTGCTACTTTCACCACTTATACCTCGGCACTGTCTCTCAGCCTCTGCTCTGCATCGGCAAGGAGTGCATCCGAGAGCAACTCACTCGCCGCCCTGCCAGTAGACCAGCTGTCACCGATACTGGTCACGGCACTGGCCATCGTGCTGCTGCTGATCGTGGTGATCTACCATCTGCGCAATCGCAGGAAGCCCTTGCCCCCCGGCAGAACCTTCAAGTTCGCCGAGAAGATCGCCGACATCGTCTATGCCCCCGAGTTGAAGCAGGTAGGCCCCCGCCGTTCGGAAGATACCGGCAGCGCCTTTACCGACAGCATCCAGGCACTGAGTCTCATCTGCGATCAGGCCCTGAAGAGCAGTCATGGCAGATCCCTGGCATTGGTCGGCACACGGCCTGGCAGCGGCACAACCACCATCGCCATTGCACTGGCCCGCAGCCTTGCTCACAGCGGCAAACGCACACTACTGCTCGACCTGAACTTCGAACGTCCCATGGTGCAGTTGACCACCGGCGCCACCAGCACGGCCGGTATCAGCAACTTTCTCCTCTCCGGACTCATCGATGGCATCGTGGCGCAGGACTCAGCCTCACCACTGGACATCATCGGCACAGGCAATCTGCCGCTGCAGTCGGTGAAAGAGTACCTGGCCAGTGCGCAATACAAGGACAGCATGAACGCCCTGATGTCGATGTACGAACGAGTGATCGTGGACTGTGCACCCGCCGTCGCCAATCAGCCGGACGTCTCCCGCATCGTTGCAAGTTGTGATCTGCGTCTGCTGGTCATCGATACGCAACATGACACCGTGCAATCGCCCAATGTGCAGGGTCTGTTGCGCATTCACAAGCGCTGGCATCACGGCAACACCCTGATGCTTCGCAACAAGGTCAGGAACGAAGCCGATTCGACTGACACGCCTGATGCAGAACTTTCGCCACAAACCAGCCTGCGCCCGGTTCATTCGGAGAAGTGGATTCTGCAACAGCCCGATGAACAGTACACACTCAAGCTCACCGAGTTGCGCTACCGACCGGTACTGACAAGACGCCAGATATCCAACTATGCCGGTCACCAGGTCGCCTGTTTTCGGCTGACTGTTCTCGATGAAGTCAATTATCTGCTGATTCTGGGACAATTCCGGAATCGTGAAGATGCCCTGCAGGCTGCCAGGTCCTTGAGCCTGACACAATCATCCGTATTGCCCATCACCTTCGCAGATGTCAAGAAGGGCATCAGGCTCGAGCTCAAACGCAAACAGACAGCAGACTGTACGAAGGTATGAATACTGGCCGATTGACGGGTCAAACTGCCTGACCAAAGGTATGAACGGCGTTCAATTCACCCATTTGGGTGTAGCGGCACATTTCCCACCGCCCTAAGATTCTCTCCGACATACACGGAGGGCGTATCGATGCAGGCAGTGTCACTACTCGGACTGAGTGCCCTTTTCGTGGTCATGTGGAGTTCCGGCTGGATTGCATCGCGACTCGCCATCGGGGAACTGGATGTCGTCACACTGCTGCTTGCTCGCTACCTGATTGTCTTCGTGGCGCTACTCGTCATGGTCACCCTGCTGAGCCACTGGCGACGCATGTCACTGAGCGAGATGCTGCAGCAGATGCTGGTCGGCAGTCTGGTTCACGGTATCTATCTGATGGCCGCCCTGAGTGCCTTCGAAGAAGGCGTCTCTGCGGGTCTTGTGGCATTCATCATGACCCTGCACCCGATGCTGACCGCAACCTTGTCGGCGCGGGTCAATGGAGAGGAGGTGTCTGCCAGACAATGGCAGGGGCTGCTGATCGGCACGCTGGCCATCGTCCTGACTGTCTCGGACAGTTATCGGCACGGCGCATCCAGCGCCGCACTGCTGTTGCCATTCCTGGCCGTGCTCGCCCTCACCGTTGGTTCTCTGCTGAATCGCCACCTGGAGCTCTGCCACAAGGCCCGAGCCGAGCACCCTCAGCCGGTATTGCTGATTCTGCTGCTGCAAAGTACAGGCGCCCTGCTGGTTCTGTTACCCATGCGTGACGCGAGCATCCCGTTGCAATTCGATACCTTCAACGCTGATGAATGGGTACTCCTGTTGTGGCTGGCGTTTGTCGCCTCACTGGGTGCCTACGCCGTATTGCAACTACTGCTCAGGCAGATATCCACCACGCGTGTCGCCAGCCTTGGATACCTGATACCACCGGCCACCATGGTGCAGGCCTACCTGATCTTCGGTGACAGGCTCTCTGCTGTTGATGTTGGAGGGCTGGCCGTGGCAGCGATAGGCGTCTACTGCGTCATGACACCGGGCCGCGCTCGGCCCACAACGGATTTCGGGCCCATCACCAGATCGGCCGGTGCTGGCCTGATGACGGCTCGGGGTCTGCCACTGTCGATGAATCATCAGCGGCTGCGGACCAGCAATGCCCCGCTGGATATCGAGCTGTAAGACGCCGGCAGAACCCTCGGCACTCTCATTTGCTGCAAGCAGGTGCTGTGAAAATGCACCTGGAAAGACATCGGCAGCAACAGTAGCTCTGGCCTTCACGCCAGAGCCCTGCCACTGCCAGATGAGATGCCTACTGTGGCAACTCGCCTTGTACGCCTTGCACGTAGAAGTTCATGCCCAGCAAGGTCTTGTCGTCATAGATTCCGCCTTCTGGCAGAATTTCCTCACCGGCCTGATTCATGATCGGGCCCTGGAAGGGATGAAAGCTACCATCGATGATGCCTTCACGAACAACTTCGGCAGCGGCCTTCACGTCATCAGGCACATCGGCGCTGTATTCGGGAAACGACACCATGCCGGAAGCAATACCACCCCAGGTATCCATGGATTCCCAGCTTCCATCCATGGCAGCGCGGGTACGATCGACGTAGTACTTGTCCCAGTTGTCGATGATGGAAGTCAGCTGCGATTTGGGGGCAAATGCAGACATGTCGGAGGCCTGACCGAAACCCAGTACGCCTCGCTCCTCGGCGACCTGCAAGGGTGCCGGAGAATCAGTGTGCTGCGTGATGATGTCAGCGCCCTGATCGATCAGTGCCTTGGCGGCATCGGCTTCCTTGCCCGGGTCATACCAACTGTTGACCCAGACGACTTTCACTTCGGCGTCGGGGTTGACCTTGCGCATGGCGATGGTGAAGGCGTTGATGCCACGCACGACTTCAGGGATGGGAAAGGAACCAATGTAACCGACGGTATTGGTCTTGGTCATCATGCCTGCGATGGTACCGATAACTGCTCGACCCTCGTAGAAGCGAGCACCGTAGGTAGAGACGTTGTCGGCACGCTTGTAGCCGGTGGCATGTTCGAACTTGACGTTGGGAAAGTCACGCGCAACCTTCAGGGTCGGGTTCATGAAACCGAATGACGTGGTGTAGATGAGATCGTGACCACTGCTGGCCAGCTTGCGGATGACTCGCTCGGCGTCTGCACCTTCCGGAACGCTTTCGACAAAGGTGGTTTCGACATCAGCACCGAACTCATCCTGGATAGCCTTGCGACCGACATCGTGGCGGTAAGTCCAGCCATGATCCCCTACCGGACCTACGTAGACAAAACCGACCTTGAAAGGGTCGGCAGCCTGTGCAGACATTGCAGCAGCAGACAGTACTGCAGCTCCGAACACCAGTCCGGCTCGTTTCAGATACACACTAATTGACATGAACTTCTCCACTATGTGAATACAGCCTGACGAAGCTTCGTCATCAGGTTGTCGGGTAAAACGATTGACCGATACTGGCCGGCGCGTTGCGCCGGATACGCCCACGGTCGCGAGAAATCAGCACCAGAACCAGTATGGTTGTGAGGTAGGGTAGCATCGACATCAGCTGCGATGGCACATTAATTCCCAGCGCCTGGCCGTGTAACTGAAGGATGCTGATACCACCAAACAGGTAGGCACCCAGCAACAATCGGCCCGGCTGCCAGACGGCGAAAACCACCAGTGCCAGAGCAATCCAGCCTCGGCCGGCGCTCATGTTCTCCACCCACATGGGAGTGTAGACCAGCGACAGATAGGCACCACCCAGGCCTGCGCAGGCACCGCCGAACAGGGTTGCCATATAACGTACGCGAATGACCTTGATGCCCAGCGCATGAGCCGCATCGTGCGAGTCTCCCACGGCGCGCAGGACAAGCCCGGCACGCGTCCTGTTGAGGAACCAGGACACCAGGATCACGATGGCGAAAGAGCCATAGACCAGCGCATCATGGCTGAACAGTAAACGTCCCACTACCGGTAGCTCACTGAGCCAGGGAACGTGCAGACGGGGCAGACCTTCGAATGCAATGCCAACCAGCGACTGGCCCAGCAGCGCACTCAGGCCGATGCCGAAAATGGTCAGCGCCAGGCCTGTAGCCACTTGCGAAGACTGCAGGCTCAGTGTCAGAAAGGCGAAGATCAGCGCCAGCAGCATGCCCGCAAGCAGGCCGGCCACGATGGCCAGTGTGGCGCTACCCGTATGATGGGCCACGGCAAAACTGCAGACAGCACCGCCGAGCATCATGCCCTCGACGCCCAGGTTCAATACACCTGAACGTTCCACGACCAGTTCACCGATGGCTGCATACACCAGCGGTGTGGCGGCTGTGATGATGGTCAGAATCGTGAGCATCAGAGTCTCGTTCATGATTCCATCCTCACTTGAATACCACGCGGTAGTTGATCAGCACATCGGTGGCCAGCAGAAAGAACAGCAGCAAGCCCTGAAACACCCCGGTCACGGCCAGCGGCAGGCTCAAGGTAATCTGTGCCGTCTCCCCTCCCAGATAGGAAAGTGCCATGACCAGACCGGCAAACAACACGCCTATCGGGTGCAGACGCCCCAGGAAAGCCACGATGATGGCGGTAAACCCGTAACCCGGTGAAATGCTCGGCAGCAACTGACCGATGGGACCCGCCACTTCGAACAACCCTGCCAGGCCTGCGCAACCACCACCGATCATGAGCGCCGTCCAGATCAGTTTCTTCTGACTGAAGCCGGCATGCGCCCCGGCGCGTGGCGCAGCACCATTGACGCGCAAGGCGAAGCCCAGTAGCGTCCGTGTCAACAGGATCCAGCCCGCCAACACCACTCCGAGCGCAACCATGGCCCCGGCATGCAAGCGCGTGCCTTCCAGAATACGCGGCAACAGGGCCGCATCATGAAACATGCGTGACTCGGGGAAATTGAAACCGTCAGGATCACGCATGGGGCCCGAGACCAGCCAGGACAGCAGCAGTGCCGCCACATAGGTCAGCATGAGACTGGTCAGAATCTCGTTGACATTGAAGCGCGTTTTCAGCAGCGCCGGTATGGCCGCCCAGGCCATGCCTCCGGCAATACCGGCCAGTATCATCAATGGCATGACATACCAGCCATCGTTCTCGTGAAACAGTAACGCGACGGCCGCCCCGGCAATGCCCCCCAATATCAGCTGCCCTTCAGCACCGATATTCCACACCTGTGCACGAAAGCCGATCGACAGAGCCACCGCAATGATGATCAGAGGTGCGGCCTTCACACCCAGTTCGGCCCAGCCGTACAGACTGCTCACGGGTTCGATGAAAAAGGCATAGAACGCGGCCCCGATCGGCACGCCGAGAATGGCGAACAACAGCAAGCCGGCCAGCAATGTGATTCCCAACGCCAGCAGTGGTGCCAGGTAGCCCATCAGACGAGACGGATCAGCCCTTCTCTGCAGGGTGATCATGCGTTGACTCCGTTCAATTCCTCTCCCCCCATCAGGAGTCCGACCTGCTGTACGGTTATGTCCTGCACGCGATGAAAGGCAGAGAGTCGCCCGGCACACAGGGCGCCGATTCGCTCACAGTTCTGCATCAGTTCATCCAGATCCTGGGACACCATCAGCACTGCGGCGCCCTGATCGGCCAGCTCACGAATGGCCTCGTGGATGGCCATGGCGGCGCCGGCATCGACACCCCAGGTGGGTTGCGACACGACCAGCACGCGGGGAGCCTGAAGAATTTCCCGCCCGACAATGAATTTCTGCAGATTGCCACCTGACAGACTACTCGCCAGTGCCTGTGGCCCATGGCATTGCACGTTGAAGCGCTTGATGATCTCGCTGGCAAACTGCCGGCTGCGCGACGCTGACATGAACCAGGCAAATCCCAGAGACTTGCGATGGTGAGCCGTCAGGAAGGCATTCTCACTAAGAGACAGTGTGGGTACGGCGGCGTGACCCAGCCGTTCTTCAGGCACACAGCACAGGCCCTTGCGACGGCGTGACCCGGCGCCCTGCCGGCCGATGGCTTCGCCACAGAGCGACAGTGATTGTGCCTGCTGCAATCGGCGCTCTCCGGACAGCGCCTGCATCAATTCATCCTGACCATTGCCCGCAACCCCGGCAATGCCGACGATCTCACCGGCACGTACCTGCAGATGCAGATGACGCAGAGCAATGTCATGACTGTCCACTGCGGACAGCGACAGATCGTTCATGTCCAGCAACACCTCTCCGACGGTGCCTTGCCGGCTGTCCTGACTGACTGGAACTTCACTGCCCATCATCAGGGTCGCCAGACTTCTGGCAGACTCGGCACGCGGATCGGCCTCGGCCACTTTCCTGCCCAGGCGAAGTATGGTCGCCTCATCGCACAGCTGGCGTATTTCCTCCAGCTTGTGACTGATGTAGAGGATGGCCAGCCCTTCATCGGCAAGGCGTTTGAGCGTGACGAACAGTTCGCTGACCTCTGCCGGTGTCAATACCGAGGTGGGTTCGTCCATGATCAGCAGACGAGGATCCTGCAGCAGGCAGCGCACTATTTCAATGCGTTGCCGCTCGCCGACCGACAGACTGTAGACGGAGCGAGTGGGATCCAGCGGCAGACCATAACGTGTCGACACCTCGATGATGCGCTGCTGGAGCTCATCACTGGCATCCACATCCATGCCCAGTGCGATGTTTTCCAGCACGTTCAGCGAATCGAACAGCGAAAAATGCTGAAACACCATGGCGATGCCCAGCTCCCTGGCCACGGCCGGAGATGCGATGTGAACGGGCTCTCCCTGCCAGTAGATCTCGCCGGAGTCGCTGGCAAGCAGACCATAGAGAATCTTTACCAGCGTGCTCTTGCCTGCACCGTTTTCGCCCAGCAGCGCGTGTACACCACCACTGTGCAGCTGCAGGTCGATGCTGTCGTTGGCCAGACAACCCGGATAGGCTTTGGAGATACCCCTCATTTCCACCAGCGGCTTACCGTTGCCGGTTTCCGCCCGTGGCGATATTGATTCTGGCATGAGCGAACAGAATGATTGCAATGCAGTCAGTGTACCCTGACCAAACCGCAATGGCACGGGCGCGAGTGCCTCATCGTTCCGGAGTGAGAGGCAGGTGGCGCAGATAGCGAACCTTCCGCTGATATCGGTGTCGGTTTTACGCGGCGGCTTGAGTCAGCGCCGATCAACCCCAGACTGTCTGTCTGATCACGACCGGTCCCGAACATCGTGCAGCGACGCATTCATCCTGTCGCGGCTCCAGCGGCCGACGACCCACCGAGAAAACCGAACCGGACCTTCTACATATGAAAATCGACATAGTTTCCGACGTTGTCTGCCCCTGGTGCATCATCGGCTATCGCCAACTGCAACAAGCCCTGGAGCAGACCGGCATTGAAGCAGACATTCACTGGCATCCCTTCGAATTGAACCCCGACATGCCCCCCGAAGGCGAACAGCTGCGCGACCATATCATGCGCAAATACGGCTCCAGCATCGAGGACAGCAACAAGAACCGCGAGCAGCTGGTCAATATTGGTGCAGAGCTTGGCATTGAATTCAACTTCAGCGATGACTCGCACATCCGTAACACCTACGACGCTCACCAGCTGATGCACTGGGCGGATACCCTGGGCCTCAAGAATGATCTGAAACAGTCGCTGTTCCTGGCCTACTTCACCGAAGGTCTGGATGTCAGTGATCGTCAGGTTCTGGTCGAACGGGCTGTCAGTGTGGGACTCGACGAGACCGAGGCAAAAGCCGTACTCGAGGACCAGCGTTATGCCGATACGGTCCGTGAAAACGAAAAGCTGTGGATATCACGCGGCATCCAGGGCGTACCTGCAGTGATACTTGACGAAAAATATCTGCTCAGTGGCGCTCAGGGTGTAGAGAACTTCAGCGCAGCACTCAAGCAGGTCGAGGCTGAAGCAGCCAGCGCCTGATCAGCCCTGCATGACTCTGAATGCACAAACGGCTCCGTGGCACGATGTAGCACGGAGCCGTCTTTCCTGAAGATCCAGCCAGTTCGTCCTTCAAGCAGGCAATCTTTCGCGGCTTGCGCAAGAGCCGGTTGGCTTATCGAAAGGCCTCTTGCTAGACGACTGGCGGGATGGCATCGATCTCGCCGTGAAACTTCACATCCGGAAAACGTTCCTGCAACTTCGCATGAAGTTCACCACGTTCGCCCTCCTCCAGTTCCACGACCATCAGCAGCTCGCCGCGCTCAACGGCTTCCTCGAATTCACGCAACTGACTGTGTGGTACCGATGAGCCGACCAGTGATGAGGCCAGCACCCCGAAAGTAGCTCCACCTGCCGTTGCCAATGCAAGAGCGGCCCCGCCGATTGCCAGTCCCGGAGCGATCACGATGGCACCGAGTCCTGCCAGCAAGCCCGTTGCACCGCCCATCACGGCGCCTCGTTTACTGGCGGGTACAACATCATTTTCGAATTCACCAGGGTCCGGCATCTCGCTCAATCGCTGCGCCTCCTTGCCGATGACACTGATACGTGATTCGTCCACGCCGTCGGCCTTCAGCATTGCCACGACGTTCATTCCCTGCTCGGCGGTACCTACCGAAAACACGAGTTTATCGGCCATGAGTTCTTCTCCAGTCAATTTGAGTTGTCATCAGGCTACGGCATGTATGCGCCCTCCGGTTTTGACTGTAAGTTCTACAATAGAGTGACCCGACAAGGGGTTTACACAGGCCTCTGTGTTGAAATCCAGTCGTGCTGAAACTGAAATCAGGAGCCATGAAAGAAGAAAATGCCAGAGGCCGTCTGGCCCGGGTCCCGTACCGTATAACCTTGTTGGGCTGGTGGGACATCGCAAGGCGACTGTTCAACAGCATCGGCGAGCAGAATATATCCATACTGGCCGCAGGCGTTGCGTTCTACTCCCTGCTGGCCATGTTCCCCGCTCTGGCGGCCATCGTGACCACCTATGCACTGCTCGCCGATCCGCAAACCGTTGCAGAACACCTGACAAAGGCACAGGCATTCCTGCCTGGCGATGTCATGAGTATCTTCGATGAACAGCTGAGCACCTTGAGCTCGCGACCCAGTCAAGGACTGAGCATCAAGTTGATCGCCGGCATACTGCTGGCTATCTGGAGTGCGCACAAGGGTGTGGATGCTCTGACTCGTGCCATTGGCGTGGCCTACCAGGAGCCGGAGACACGGGGGTTTTTCAAGCTCAATCTGGTGACCTATCTGATGACGGCTGCTGCAGTTCTGTTCATGGTCATCATCCTGATACTGCTGGTAGTGTTGCCCTCCATTACTGCTTTGCTGATGCTGCCTGATTGGTGGAATGTGTTTGTGCCCATCATACGATGGGTGGTTTTCGTGGCCGTGGTATCACTGGCCATTGCCACCTTGTACCGCTTCGCACCCGCGCGACGACCGGCCAAGTGGCGCTGGCTGTCAACCGGTGCCATTGTTGCAACGCTCGTCTGGCTGTCAGGGTCGGCACTGTTCTCCCTGTATGCCAGTCAGTTCGGTAGTTACAATGAAACCTACGGTGCCTTGAGCGCCATCGTGGTCATGTTGCTATGGCTGTTCATCAGCAGTTACGCCATCATCCTGGGTGCTGCACTGAATGCCGAAATGGAGCATCAGACACGCCGCGATACAACTCTGGGTCCTGATCGCCCCATGGGGCAACGTGGTGCCATCGTTGCCGATACGGTCGCCCCGCCGCCGTCGGAGTGAGGCAAGACTGACAGTCTTTCGCGCTGACGGTTACCTTTGCAGGTAACCGTCAGTATCGAATACTCTCAACACGCGGACAGTCAGACAGTGGTTTCCGCATGCTGCATGCGATCTTCTGTCTTGATGGACTCTCCGCTGATCAGAGCCTTACCTGCCTGCCAGATAAACCGCGCGCCGCGCGCACCGGACATATCCCAGTATTCGCCAATGACCGGTGTAAAGCGGATCAGGCGGATGTCTTCCTGCTCCGGACCTTCGGGAAACCATAACTCCCACCCCTTGTTGAACAAGGCCTTGATCTTCTCTCGATCATTGCTGATGACTGCCTCACCGGAAAGAGAGACGTAGCGCGTACTATCCTGGAAGACAACAGCAGTATCGGCACCCGCTAGAATCTCGTCAACCTTGCCCGTCTCCATGGAGGTCACAAACAGAAGCTCTCCGCTCTGTTCATCATGTTCGGCAACGTTCATCGGTCGAGCGGCCATGCCTCCCTCGTCGTGAGTGATCAACATACCCACGTCGAACTTGCCTATCAGCTCCTGCAGTTTGTCATCTGTATTCATGCATTTTCTCCGTATTCGTGATTGAAGGAAGTGGAATCATCCTGCCTTGGACGTAGCTTGAGAGAGCGTTGAAACTCTTACAGTGGCAAGGCGAACGGTCGACGGCTGGGGCAAGGTGGACACTGGAATACAGAGACACAGGCACACGCGGCGCATGGCAAGCAATGAAGGCAGTACGCTGGACACGATAGACTCCCTGGACGAAGTGCAGACAACCGCACTGAATACCCTCGGAGAGATGGTACGCAGCTTCATCGAACACCTGCCATTTCTGGCTGGCGGCATACTGACTCTGCTGCTGACCTGGGGCCTGGCCAGGCTGCTATCCGGATTTGGTACTCGCCTGCTGAGCAAGTGGGACAAACGTGAGTCGGTCAAGGAACTCATCGTTCGCCTGCTGAGCATCATTGTCTGGGTCATGGGGCTGCTGCTTACCGCCATCGTACTGTTTCCCGGCCTGACCCCCAGCAAGGCTCTGGGCGGATTGGGTCTCGTCTCGATCGCTGTGGGCCTGGCGTTCAAGGATATCTTCGAGAACTTTTTCGCCGGCATTCTCATTCTCTGGCGCTTTCCGCTGGAACGAGGCGATTACATCGAGTGCGAAGGACTGGTAGGCAAGGTTGAACGCATCACGGTACGCATGAGCTATATCAGGGAGACCAATGGCGAGCTGACCGTGGTACCCAACTCCTTCCTGTTCAAGAACCCGGTGACGATACTGACCAGCGAGCCCAGCCGACGTGTCATGCTGACAACAGGCGTCGCCTATGATGTGGACGTCAAGGAAGCCGTCAAGGTCATCACCGAGGCCATGCACAGCTGCGAGACGCTGACGGCTGACAAACCGGTCCAGGTGTTTCCTTCGTCCTTCGGCAGCAGCAGCATCGACATCGAGCTTGCCTGGTGGACCGAGTCATCGCCACTGGGAGTGCGCCGCTCCACCGGTGAAGTGATCACGACTGTGAAAGCCGCTCTGGACAAGGCGGGTATCGAGATACCTTTCCCTTATCGCACACTGACCTTCAAGGAAGCACTGCCGATCCGGCAGGAAGCGGATCCTGCTACTTGAGAAAACCCGGGGGAGTCGTCCTCCCCCGGACTGACATGTAGTCAGGACTGCTGCAGGAAAGCACGCAGATGATCGATCTCCACCGGTTTGGTCATGTGGTGATCGAACAGATGCCGATGGTTTTCATCCAGCTCACTGCTACCCGTCAGGGCCACGAAGCGAGTCTTTGCCAGAGCTGGCGATTGCCGCATGCGGGTCACCAGTGAATAGCCGTCTTCGTCCGGCAAACCGATATCCGACAGGATCACGGTAGGCTCGACGCTCTCCAACAGCGACATGGCCTGTGCGGCCGAATGTGCCATGTGGACAGTGTGCCCGGACCGTTCCAGCAGTCTGGCCATGATACGCGCCGACTCTTCGTGATCCTCCACCAGCAACACGCACTGAGTAGCAGGCTTGTCTGTTGTCACGCTCCCCTCACACTCGGCGATATGCCGGTGCAGGGACTCGATCAGCAGGTGCTTGTCGATCGGCTTGGTGAGATAGTCGGTACACCCGGCCTTGAGGCATTTCTCCCTCTCGCCCTTCATGGCGTTGGCCGTCAAAGCCACGATGGGGGGCTTGAAGCCCTGCTTGCGCAAGGTTGCGGCCGCATCGTAGCCGTTGATCTCCGGCATTTGCATGTCCAGAACGATGGCCTCGAAGCCATGGCCCTTGGCCTCCGCCTGTCGCACCTTTTCAAAGGCATCTGCAGCGCCTGATGCGGTGCTGACGCGCGCCCCTGCATCTTCAAGAATGTGTTGCACCACATGCAATACGTCACGCCGGTCATCGACCGCCAGCAGACGATAAGGCAAGTCTGGTGTCTGCAGCGGCTCGGCAGAATCGCTGATGACACGCTTGGCGGGTGTTGCCAGCACGATATCGTCAGCATTGCCTGCAGGCAGGGTCAGCGTCAGGGTACTGCCCTTGCCTGGCTGGCTTTCAACACTGATGCCACCGCCCAGACTGGCAGCCAGTCTCTGACTGATGGCAAGCCCCAGACCACTGCCACCGAAACGACGCGAGATGGATGAGTCTGCCTGCCGGAATGCGGCGAAGACTTCCGATTGCTGGCTTTCGGTCATGCCGATGCCGGTATCGATCACATGAAACAGCACACTGGGTTGCGGATCGCTCTGGTAGTCGATACGCAGGGTGACCCCACCCGTTTCCGTGAACTTGACGGCATTACCGGTGAGATTGACCAGGATCTGTCGCAGGCGAGTCGGGTCGGTTTCCAGCGTTACCGGCAGCTTGCTCAGATAGTCCACACCCAGCTCCAGTTGCTTGCGATCTGCCTGCAACTGCATCATGTCCAGCGTCTGTTCGATGATCTCCACCGGAGAGACCGGGACCAGCTCGAGTTCAAGCTTGCCTGATTCGATCTTCGACAGGTCGAGAATATCGTTGATCAGATTGATCAGGAATCGCCCGTTGCGCTTGATGGTGCGGACGCTCTGAAGGTTGTCAGGGTCATCCAGATGACTCTCCAGCAGATCGGCGTAACCCAGTATGGCTGTCATCGGAGTCCGGATTTCATGGCTCATGTTTGCCAGAAATTCGCTCTTGAAACGACTGGCATTCTCGGCCTGTTCGCGTGCCTCATCGGCCTGCAGCTTCAGGGCCTTGAGCCGCTCTTCGGACTGGCGCTGGTAGGTCACCTCCTCCGCCACGATATTGATACCCACGACCTTGTCGTTCTGGTCGCGTACCGGAATCATGCTCTCGACCCAGTGCCTTTCCACACCCGGCTGCGCCGGTGTCATACCTGAGAGCGGAATATTGTGAATGGCCTTGCCTGTTTCCAGAATCTCCTGCAACAGGGGTACTGCCTGTTCGGCAATTTCGGGTAACACCTCGTCGATGCTCTTGCCGATGTGCTCTGCAACAGAAAGTCCATTGATGTCAGCCAGGTGCTCGTTGATGCGCGTCCAGCGCAACTCCCTGTTCAATACACACAGGCCGATGGGGGCACTGTTGTAGATATCCTCGATCTCCTGCAGCAGGGAACGGCTTTTCAGCTCGGCAAGTTCCAGCGCGACTTCCATCTGTCGACGATGTGTCACATCAATCGCGGAAGGCAGCAGATGGGTAACGGTGCCGTCGGCCCCATGCATCGGTTCAATCTGAAAATCGACGGTGCCGATCTCGCCGTCACGCAGATTGATTTCAACATCGAAGCGAGAGCCCTCGCCTGCTGCCGCTCGTTCGATTGCAGCATCGAGCAAGGCCTGTGACTCGGGCTTGTCTGCCCACCAGGGAGTTTCCCGAAAAGGCTTGCCGATGACTGACTCACTGACCACACCGGCGGCGGAAAGCGCCGACTCGTTGGCCTGCAGCAGAATGCCATCGGTTGAACAGACTCCGACAAAACTACGCAGGCTGTCGATGACATTACGCGTGAACTGCTCCGCTGCCATGGATTGCGTGATATCGGTATAGGTCACCACGATGCCACTGGGCAGATTGTCCGTTCGCACATACGGAAGTACACGACGCAGGAAACAGCGTCCGTCCCGGGTATGGACCTCGACCTCATCAACCCCCTCGCCCAGGTCTTGACGATGCGGCAAGGCCGGCATATGCCTGGCATTGTGCGTCGCATGATCGATGGAGCGACCGATATCGGTGTCGATCAGGTTGTAGATACAACGAATGGCCGGAGTGAAACGCTTGATGCAATGATCATCGTCCAGAAACAGCGTCGCCATCTGACTGCTGGTCAGCAGGTTCTCCAGATCATCATTGGCGCGTTCCAGAGAACGGTGGCTGGACTCGATCTCCTCCTTGGATGTTTCCAGTTCCTCATTCGACGAGTGCAGCTCTTCGTTGATCGACAGCAGTTCCTCGTTGGACGATTTCAGCTCCTCGTTGGCAGCTTCCAGGTCCTGTACCGTGCGCTCCAGATCGGCCTGGGTGGTCGACAGTTCCTGTTCCAGCTTGACGATCATGGACTGTGAATGCCGAAGATTGCCCTGAGTATCGGGCAGCAGCGGTTCTCGATCAGCTGTCACAGGCACTTCGGATTCCTGAAAGATCACCATGAGCAGCTCCTCGTCGGTACCGAGCGCCGGCATGGGTTGTACGGTCAGAGTCACCCGCCTCAAACTGTTCTTCACCCGCAACAGCATGCGATCGTGCACGATCTTCTCGCGTGATTCGCGCGCCTGCCGCAGCGAACTGCGCAGCCCCGGCTGCAGGCTGTCCTTGGCCAGTCTGATGATATTGTTCTGGAAGGAGCCCGCCCCCATCTGCAGATAGCGTGAGACATCCGCGGACAGCTCCAGCACCTGGAAGTCATCGTTGACAATGGCCCACTGGGGCGTGAACTCATCCATGATGATGCGTTGCGCGATGGTGCCCAGATCCGGTGTTGCCGGTACACTGGCCGCCGCCAGATCTCTTCCGCCCTGCGGGTCAGGCATGCTGTGCAGGGCCTGACTCACTTCTCGTCGTCTGGACAGGCGGTGCCGCTCATGCACCGGCTTGAACAGGTCCTTGTGGGACTGCAGGTTCTCCGAACTGCCCAGTAACAGATAACCACCGGGCTTCAGGGCGTAGTGGAAAACCGGAATCAGCTTTTCCTGTAGATGAGCACCGAGGTAGATCAGCAGATTGCGACAGGAAATCAGGTCGAGTCTGGAAAACGGCGGATCGGCAATGACATTGTGTGACGAGAAAAGGCACATCTCGCGAAGCCGATCATTGACGATATAGCGCCGCCCACTCTTGCGAAAGAATCGCTGCAGGCGTTCCGCCGAAACCTCTTTCTCGATGCCCTGGGGATAACTGCCATGGCGCGCGGTTGCCAGCGCCTGCTCATCGATATCGCTGGCAAATATCTTGATTCGCGGCTGATCCTCGGAGTCATCCAGATACTCACTGATGAGCATGGCCAGAGTGTAGGCTTCCTGCCCGGTAGAACAACCCGCCACCCAGATACGTACCGTGTCCCCCGCCCCCTTGCCATCCAGCAGATTGCCGAAGGACTTGCGCATCAGTGTGTCGAATACGTCTTCGTCCCGGAAAAACGCCGTTACCCCGATGAGCAGGTCGCGAAACAGCACATGTACCTGCTCGGCATCGGACAACAGGACGCTGCGATATTCGCCAACATCATCAAGATGGAGCACATTCATGTGCCGTTGTATCCGGCGTGTCAGTGTCTGCGGCTTGTAGTGCTGGAAATTATGTCCCGTATGCTGCTGCAGAATGCGGGCAATGGACGGAATGGCAGCCTTGATCTGTGCGGCGGTTGAACTCTCGTCTCCCCCAGCCTGCGCCTGACAATGCCTTGCATAGGCAATCAGCTCCAGGCCGATCTCCTCGGCAGGCATGACATGGTCGGCAATGCCGGTATCTCTGGCCGAACGGGGCATTGCCTCGAATTGCGCGGTGTCGGCACACTGCACCATGGTCATGCCGCCTGCGTCACTGATCGCCTTCAGCCCCAGGGTGCCATCACTACCGGAACCCGACAGGATGATACCCACGGTTCGCTGGCGCTGATCGCCTGCCAGAGTCTGGAAGAACCGGTCCACCGGCGCCAGAGAGTCATCCCCGGTACTTTCGTTTTCATCGCCAGCAAGCTGACGGAATCGACCCTTGCTGATCATGAAATGACTGTCGGGGTCCAGCAGATAGACGCCTCTCTCCACGACCTTGGCGCCTTCTGCCGGCGTGATGATTCGCAACCCGGAATCAGGCTTGAGTGCATCTGCCAGTGTGACGGGGTCTATTTTTCCCGCGTTGCAGAGGATCAGCAAAGCCATGCTGGTCTCCTCATTCAGGGTACCCAGCAATTTCTGCAAGTCAGGTACACAGCCCTCTCCGCACCCTATAGTGACGAAAAGTCTGGTCTCGGACAGCCTGGAGCCTTTGGTATCCATTCATTCAAGCAAGTGATACGAATAAAGGGCCCGCAAAGTCACTGCTTCAGGTCGCAGAGGCGGGTGGGACATCAGGTTAATACAGATATCGACACACCTGTGCCGGTTGTAAATGGTACATGACTGGAAATCGGGTTGTGCCATGCAGCCTCTTGCACACTTTCGATGCACGGGCCTGTGCAGAATTTACCGCCGCTCTGAGAACCCTGCAAAAGTCGCTAGCCTTTTATCTCAAGGCGCTGCGCTGCACATGAATACTCTGCAGAAAAATGCGATAAATCAAAGGAGACCCCATGCCATTACCTTCACATGAAACCCTGAAGTCACACCAGAATCCGGTACCTATCCCACCCGATGATCCGCCCGGCAAGCCGCCGGAGATCGAACCGGACAAACCGGTTCCGGTACCGCCGGATCAGCCGACGCCACCGCCGCATGTTCCACCGGTGCCAGAACCTGTGCCTGTGGACGACCCCCGACCCAACCTTCCCGACCACATCATTACCTGACCCCTTCAGGGTCATCCACTCTCATGTGATCACCGCCGGAATGGTTTGCGAACTCGATCTCAGAATCGTGGTACCAACATACCCCCGTCGGCCGAGATGACCTGACCGGTGGTATACGGCAACTGCCCGCTGGCCAGGCTGGCGATGATCCTGCCAACCTCGGCGGGCGTGCCAATGCGGGGCAGCAGTGTCAGTCCCTCTGCCGCTCGCTGCCGGTACTGCTCGATGACCGGCGCCGTCATCTCGGTATCGATAAGCCCGGGCTGTACATCGTGCACCGCGATGTCGTCTGCCCCCAGGCGCACGGCAAAGGCTTTGGAGATCATCGCCAAAGCTGCCTTGGAAGCGCAATACTCGCCGCGTTGAACGGCAACCGCCGATGCATTGGCCGAGGAGACATTGATGATGGAATGGTAAAGCGATCTGTCGCGTTCACGCGCCAGCAGGCGCCGGGCGAAAACCTGAGAGAGAAAGAACGGTGCGCGGGCATTCACGGCAAAGCATCGATCAAAGCTCTCCTCGCTCGCCTCCAGTAGATCACCTCGATGCATCACGCCAACACCGGCATTATTGACCAGCGTTGTCAGCGCTCCAAGTCGAGACTCCACCAGTGACAGCTGTTCGTCATGCAGATCTGTCCGGCACACATCGAATGCAACGGCCATGGCGTCCGCACCGTCAGCCTGCAGAATGGATACGGCCTCACACAGCTCATCGTCCATGACAGGCGCATTCAGGGCTACTGCAAATCCGGCCCCGGCCAATGCTCTTGCCGTCGCCAGCCCTATTCCCCGGCTGGAACCGGTAATCAGTGCTACCTGTGGCATGGGCTTCTTCCGACGAGGCGCGCAGTCAATAGCGCGGTAGCTCGACTCCTTCGAACAACTTCTGGCGCTCCCGCAGACCCTGCGCGTTCAGCGCGGCATCCACGCGCTCTGCCGTCAGATGGGGCGCAAACTGCTCGATGAAGTCGTACATGAAGGGCCGCAGTTCGCGGTGCTGGCGCATGCCGATATGCGTGGTACTGGTCTCGAACAGATGACTGGCATCCAGCAGTTTCAGATCGGAATCCAGATGTGCCTCATAGGCCATTCGTGCAATGATGCCGACACCGAGTCCGGAGCGCACATAGGTCTTGATGACGTCAGTATCCGCAGCCGTCAGCACCACATTGGGCTCCAGACCGCGTGCCCGGAAGGCCTTGTCCAGTTGCGATTGACCGGTAAAACCGAAGACATAGGTGATCAACGGAAAGCTTGCCAGCGCCTCCAGGGTCAGACTACCCAGTTGCGACACCTTGAACAGCGCATGCTCTGGCCGAACAACCACGGCTCGTGTCCAGTGTGAACACGGGAGCATCACCAGATTGTCGTAATGCTGCTGACCTTCGGTAGCAATGACGAAGTCCACCTCACCACTATCCACCATGGTCGCCATCTGCTGAGGCGTGCCCTGATGCAGATGAATATTGACTCGCGGATAACGGTCGCCGAACGAGCGAATGATATCCGGCAGGACGTAGCGGGCCTGGGTATGGGTCGTGGCCAGCCGTAGCTCGCCCGAATAGGGATCGGCATGCTGTCGTCCCAGGTTACGGATGTCATCGGTGCCTGCCAGAATGCGCTCGGCCACCGGAATGATGTCCTTGCCAGCCGCCGTCACCGCGATGATCTGTCGCCCGCTTCTCTCGAACAACTGCACCCCGACTTCATCTTCGAGCTGCCTGATCTGTTTGCTCACACCCGGTTGCGAGGTGTGCAGCGAAGCGGCGGTTTCCGAGACATTCAGATTGTTGCGCACCATCGCGACGATGCAGCGCAACTGTTGCAGTTTCACGCTGTTGTCACGACTTCCGCAGAGCCGCCATCGGTTATCGCCACGCCGTCGGCATCGACCCCGAGACGCTCGTGCATCAGAGGGCTGGTGGTGGTGTACTGCAGATTGACCTTCCTGTCCGGCTCGAAGGCCTGCTTGATGGCGAACGCTGCCATGGCGGCTTCATGAAAACCGCTCAGAATGAGCTTCTTCTTGCCTTCGTAGGTATTGATATCCCCGATGGCATAGATACCGGGAACCGATGTTTCAAAGGTGGCCAGGTTGATGGTGATCAGCTTGCGCTCCAACTCAAGGCCCCAGTTCTCGATAGGTCCCAGCTTGGGAGACAGACCGAAGAAAACGAGAAGATCATCGACCGGCAAGACCTTCTCGGTCTTGTTCTCGTCTCGCAGAGTCAGCGTAAGACTGCTGAGCCTGCCATCGGTGGTGCCGAAGTCCTTGAGCGCCCCCATCAAGACGGTTGCCCCGCCAGCCTCGGCCAGCTCATAGAGCTTGGTGACCGACGCTTCGGCTGCCCGAAAGCGTTCGGTTCGATTGACCAGGGTCAGACTCCTGGCCGTCGGTGCCAGTTGTACCGCCCAATCCAGTGCCGAGTCCCCGCCACCGAGAATCACGACATCCTTGCCGGCATGTCTGGCAGGATCGCGCACCCGATAGAACAACTGCTTGTCTTCGAATTCTCCGAGACCGTCCACACGTACCCGGACCGGCGTGAATGAACCGGCACCGGCGGCGATGATGACCGCACGGCACTCGAACTCGGTACCGGTGGATGTCTTGATATAGAAGTCATTCTCACCGCGCTTCTGCAGTTCATCGACCGTCTGATCCAGGTGCATGCCTGGCGAGAATGGCGCAATCTGCTGTTCAAGGTTATCGATCAGTTGCTGGCCCGTGCACTCCGGAACCGCTGGAATATCGAAGATGGGCTTGTCAGGATACAACTCGGTGCACTGCCCTCCTGCTTGCGGAAGAGCATCGA
>CBDUIJ010000025.1:0-30914 GCA_965367215.1 uncultured Granulosicoccus sp. | reverse complement strand
CGCCATGCGCTTGCATGGCTGCCACGCCCGATAGCAGGGCATCCTCATAATGCCCTAGGCGTTCCCGAATCTGAGTGATGGCGCGCTCTGCCTCATGCTCGAAGCGCGCCTGGTCACGTGTCATCAGCGCAGATTCGGACGTCTGCCAGGCGAACACGGTGATGACCAGGGACACGCACAGGATGAACCAGTGAGTCCAGTGCAGGCGCGCGTGATGGCGCAGCCTGTCCTGCTGCGCCTTGAGCAGCTCGAGGTCTATCGTGCGTCGTTTATTGGCCTGCCGTGGCTCATTGGACGGAATTCTCATGAGAACTATATCGACAGGCCTGGCCAATGACTAATGGCACAGGCGTTATTTTTTTACAGTCATTCATCTTTCGCGAGCTGAGCTGTCTGGTGCCGTCAGTCGGATAATTGCCTGGTCGATCGTACTATCATGCAGCTTCCTATGAACAAGGCTCTCAAGGTCAAGCATCATGTCTGTCGATTCCAGCCGCTTTCCCATCAGCATCACCGATATCCGGCGGGCCGCCGACTATCTGTCATCGGTAGCCGTGCGAACCCCACTGCTTGAAAGCCCTTATCTGAACGAAATGGCTGGCCGGCGGGTTCTGATCAAGGCCGAGGTGTTGCAGCGTACCGGCTCATTCAAGTTCCGCGGGGCGTGGAACGCGATCAGTGCGCTGGATGAGGAGGTACGCAAGAAAGGCGTGATCGCCTATTCGTCGGGTAATCATGCGCAGGGTATTGCCCATGCTGCGGCGCTCTACGGGGTGCCTGCCGTCATCATCATGCCCGCTGACTCACCGGCCCTGAAGCTGGCCAACACCCGGGCACTGGGTGCATCGGTCGTCACTTACGACCGCGCAGGCGGTGAATCGCGTGAGGCGATCGGTGAGGCGCTGGCCAGCGAGCGTGGTCTGACCCTGATACGTCCCTATGATGAGCCGATGGTGATGGCTGGACAGGGGACAGTCGGTCTCGAGATTGCCGAGCAGGCGGCTGCCATGGGCGTGACCCAGGCAGATGTCCTGGTCTGTTGTGGTGGCGGCGGGCTGGCATCGGGCGTGGCGATTGCGCTGCAATCGGTCGCGCCGGGACTACGGGTCAGACCGGTGGAACCGACGCTGGCTGACGATACCTGCCGTTCTCTGATCGCCGGTAAACGACTGGCCAATGAGGGAAACCCTGATTCATTCTGTGATGCCATCGTCACGCCAATGCCGGGCGAGCTGACCTTTCCGGTCCTGCAGCAGCTGGCAGGCCCCGGCTTGTGTGTGGACGATGCAACGGTTCTGGCCGCCATGGGGCAGGCCCTGATGCGCCTGAAACTGGTAGTCGAACCCGGAGGTGCCGTGGCATTGGCCGCCGCGCTCGATCCTGCCAGCGTCGATGGCGAAGCTGTCATCTGTGTGGTCACTGGCGGTAATGTGGACCCGGCGCTGATTGGAGCGGCGGCAGCGACATTCAACGGAGTCTGATTGCGTACGGCGCTTTCAATAATCGGGCGCTGAGAGTGTGATTCCTGGCTTGTAATCGGGAGACAGGCTCCCGATTATTGCCTGACAGGAATGTTCACCGCTGGCCGACTGCCACCGAGTTGAATCTGATAGTATCGGAATACGAATCATTCTTATTATTGCTTCGATGTCAGGAACATGCATATGACCTTTACTCGACAGGTACTCCCGGGATTCTTGCTGGCCGCAGCCAGTGTGGCGCAAGCTGACGTAGTCACGCCGGAATCGGCTATCGATACCTACGGCAACATTGCCAAGGCCGGCTATGAAGATGCGCTGGCAACAGCCATGAAACTACGTGATTCTGTGGCTCATCTCACAGAAGCGCCTTCCGAACAGACGATGGCCAGCGCTCGCCAGGCCTGGCATGAAGCCCGCGTACCGTATCAGCAGACCGAGGTGTATCGCTTCGGCAATCCGCTGGTGGATGACTGGGAAGGCAAGGTCAACGCCTGGCCGCTGGATGAAGGCCTGATCGACTATGTCGATGCCAGCTATGGCAATGAGTCCGAGGCGAACGAGTACTACACCGCCAACATCATTGCCAATCCTGAAGTCAATATCAATGGTCAGCTCATTGATGCCACCACCATCACGCCAGAGCTGTTGAGCGGTGAATTGCACGAGGCGGGTGGTATCGAGTCCAATGTGGCCACGGGATATCACGCCATTGAATTTCTGCTCTGGGGGCAGGATCTCAACGGCGGAGAAGCAGGTGCGGGTACTCGCAGTTACACCGATTATGACGTGGACAATTGCAGCCATGGCAACTGCGATCGACGAGCCCAGTATCTGACGGCCGTCACGGATCTGCTGATTTCCGACTTGAAGTACATGGCGGATGCCTGGGCCGATGGTGGGGATGCGCGTGCAGCACTGGAAACCATGGGCGAGGCGGGTGCCGTGGCCGCAATGCTGACCGGTATGGGATCACTGAGCTATGGCGAGCTGGCTGGCGAGCGTATGCAGTTGGGTTTGATGCTGCACGACCCGGAAGAGGAGCATGACTGCTTTTCTGACAACACCTCGGTTTCTCATTATTATGACGGCCTGGGCATTCAGAACGTCTACATGGGGCGCTACCAGCGAGTCGATGGTGAAACGGTTTCCGGGCCGGCACTGATCGATCTGGTACGTCAAAAGGATGCGGCGCTGGCGGATGAGCTGGCCGCCGACCTGCAGGCCAGCGTCGATGCGCTGAACGTTCTGATGGTCAGCCAGCACGATGGTCAGGCCTATGACCAGTTGATTGCCGAAGGTAACGATGAAGGCAATGCGCTGGTGCAAGCAGCTGTCGATGCGCTGGTTGGGCAGACACGCAACATCAATCGTGCCGTCACTGCACTGGAAGTGACAGGTATCGAATTCGAAGGATCTGACAGCCTTGACGATCCCAACTCCGTATTTCAGTAATCTTTTCAGTAGGTATCGATGAACGCTGGCTTCCCTGACAGTCCCCGTCTGAAGCCGGTACTGCTTGCCTGTCTGGCTTGCCTGAGTACCGGCTTTTTCGTTTCTCCCTTATCAGGAGCCAGCACATCGTCCGCCGGCGTTGATGATGGCGGAGGGGGCCAGACGGCCACCGCCGTGACGGTCAAGGCAAGCTCGTCCGGGCTGCCGGCGGCGGTCTGGCAGGGCAATGCCCGTGTTCGCAAGGTGCTCCAGCCTGCCAGCGATTTCAGCAAGGCTGAGCCCTTCGAGGTCATGCAGGGTGGGGCTGGTACACAGACCACCAATACCGATCGCAATGCTTTTTCTCAGGAGACATCAACACTGAGTTTCGAGCACCTGCAGACATTCAAGCTGGGCAACGCCCTGTTCAACAAGATGTGGGTGGCCTCCCCCTCATCCACTCAGGCCTCCGATGGCCTGGGTCCTTTCTATAACGCGCGCTCGTGTCAGTCCTGTCATATCAAGGATGGCCGCGGACAGTTGCCGGTTGCCGGTGAAAAGACCGCATCGTTGCTGATCCAGCTGAAGAATGATCTCGACGGTCACTGGGGCCCGGATCCGATCTATGGCGGGCAGTTTCATGCCTCGGCCGTGCCGGGCGTACGAGCCGAAGGGCAGGTGCGTATCACCACCGAGCCGCTGACTCGGATATTCAGCGATGGCACTCGGCACGAGTTGCAGAAACCGATATACACCTTGGTGGATCACGCCTATGGCGAGTTGCACCCGGATACAAAGCTCTCTCCACGAATGGCAACGGCGATGCCGGGCCTTGGCATGCTGGAAGCGATTGCCGCCGATGACATCCTGGCCTATGCCGATCCGGATGATGCCGACGGCGATGGCATCTCGGGTCGTCCCAACTGGCAAGTGCTGGATGATGGTCAGCGGGTTCTGGGGCGTTTTGCACACAAGGCTGCCATGTCCACAGTCAGGGAGCAGAATGTCCATGCCATGTTCAGTGACATGGGATTGTCCAGTTCCGGCGATTCGATGAGTAACCCGCAAGGGGATTGCATGCCCACACAGAAAGTGTGCGAGTCACTGGCTCATGGTGAGCAGGAACGACTTGGCAAGGGCGAAGCCCCTGATGATGTTGTCGACCTGATTACCTTCTATACGCATAATCTGGCCTTGCCTGCCAGACGTGATGTCGATGACCCCGAGGTGCTCAAGGGCAAGGAACTGTTCTACAACAGCGGGTGTCAGGGCTGTCATGTTCCCAAGCACGTCACCGCACGCGATGCGGCGCAGAAAGAGCTGCAGTTTCAGCTGATCTGGCCCTATACCGATCTGCTGTTGCACGATATGGGCGAGGAGTTGGCTGATAATGCTGCAGAAGCCGAAGCGAATGGTCGTGAATGGCGTACGGCACCTCTGTGGGGCATTGGCCTGGCGCAGACGGTCAACCCGAATACCAGCTTCCTGCATGATGGTCGCGCACGAACCTTGCTCGATGCCGTGTTGTGGCACGGTGGTGAGGCGCAGGCTTCCCTGGACAGTGTGCTTGACATGAACCAGGATGAGCGTTCGGCACTGGTTTCATTTCTGGAGTCATTGTGATGTTCTTGACGCAGACTTTTGGCAGGCAATACGACCTCCTTGCGCATGTTTCCAGTGTCTGGAAATGCAAGCCCGGTTATTCTTTCCTCGGCACGTTGGCAGTGGTACTTGCTGTGCCGCTGAGTGGGCCTGTTCGGGCCGCTGTGCCGGAGGACAATGATTTTGCCGACCGGGCGGTGCATCAGGTATATCAGCCGGCAGCCGAACGGTTCTCCTCGGCCAGTGCGCAGTTGCTGGCCGCCGCGTCGGACAGCTGTGAGCTGCGTTCTCCCGAGGCGCTCGATACCTTGCTGTTGCGCTATGAGCAGGCGGTCAGGGCTTTCTCTGCGCTGGAGCTCTATCGAACAGGGCCGCTGTTGGAGGAAAATCGTCAGAACCGTCTGTTCTACTGGCCGGACAAGCGTCGTGTTGGTGAGCGGCAGATGCGCGCCCTGCTGGCCGATGCAACGGCCGCCAGCCTGACGGCTGATGATGTTGCCGGCAAGAGTGTGGCTCTGCAGGGTTTTCCTGCGCTGGAGCGATTGCTCCATGGCAAGCGCACGCCCCTGCATTTTTCGGAAGGCAGCGAGACCCCGGATTGCCGGGTGGTGATGGCCATTGCCGAGAATATCGATGCCATGGCTACTGCCATTCACAAGGGTTGGCAGGATGACGCGCCACAGGTCATGAGTCTGCTGAAGCCGGAGCCGGGCTCTGATTTCTATCGTACCGAAGAGGAGGTGCTGCGCAGCCTGGTGACGCAGATACTGGTCGGTGCCGACGTGATTCAGGATCGCAAATTGTCAGCGATGACCGGCGAACAGGCGGATATCAAGGCCGCGCCCTTGTGGCGTAGTGGCCTGAGTCTGGCCATGATCCGCAGCAATCTGGAGTCGCTGCGAGCGTTGAGTGTTGATACCGGCCTGGCTGCGGCGACCGATCTGGAGAACGAGCTGGCCTTCGAGTTTCGCAGTGCCGACGGCATGTTGCAGAAGTTGCTGGAATTACCGGAGCTCACCGACAGTGCGGGTGAATTCACCGACGATGCGGAATCACTGTTGCGCTCATTGATGGCGGTGGTCGACGGGATACGCTACACGCTGAATGATCGCTTTGTTGCGACACTGGGCATCAGTCCGGGTTTCAACAGTGAGGATGGTGATTGAGCATGCCGTCTGGTGCGCTGATGTCGAGAAGGGCCCTGTTGCAGCTGGCGCTGACGACACTCTTGCCGGCAACGGCAACGGCAACGGCAACGGCAACGGCAACAAATTCAGCTCCGATTTCAACAGCGGTCGAGGAACCGGTGTTGCCGGGTACAGAGTCAACTGACGATCTGTTCATCAGCGGTGCTCGGCGAGGCCCGGATGAGTACGTCGCGCTCATCTTCGATGCGCAGGCACAGCGTATTGCCTCCATTCCTCTGGCTGCCCGAGCCCATGGTGCAGCGAGTCATCGAGCCTCTCACCGGGCCTGCCTGTTTGCCAGGCGTCCCGGCTTGTATATGCACACTTTCGACCGGCGTCGTCCGGAAAACCTTGTCACGGTGGAGCCGGTTGCAGGGCGCCATTTCTACGGACATGGCAGTTATTCGGCCGATGGCAAGTTGTTGTTTGCCACCGAGAACGACTTCGATGCTCAGCGTGGTGTGCTCGGTATCTACGACACGGTAGCCGGATATCGGCGTCTGGGCGAAATGGATACCGGCGGCAGCGGACCACACGAAGTGGTGCGCATCCCGGGTTCGGCGTTACTGGTGGTTGCCAATGGCGGCATCCATACGCATCCCGATACCGGGCGGGAGAAGCTCAATATCGACACCATGGAGCCGAGTCTGACGATTGTCGATTCTCGCAATGGCCGGTTACTGGCCAGGCATGTATTGCCGGCAGAATTGCATCAGGTGTCGCTGCGACATCTGGCGGTGGATGCTGCGGGTCATGTGTGGTTTGCCGGACAGTATGAGGGCGCTGAATCCGTCATCGGCGGGTTGGCTGGCGTCATGTCGATCGACCAGAGTCTGCGCAGTTTCAGTGGTGGCCGCTCGAGTCAGGGTCTGTCGCTGGTGGAACTGCCAGCCGACCTGCAGCAACGTACCTCCCATTATCTGTCATCGGTAGCCGTGGCTGGTGAACATGCCTTGTTCACATCGTCCAAGGGCGGGCTGGTCTTCAAGGTGGATCGTGGCAGCGGGCAGCTGCTTGAAATACTCTCGGTACGAGATTGCAGCGGGGTGACGGCAATTCAGGCAGAGGCGGGTACAGGTGAGAAGTCGAATGTCTCGGCAAGCCTCTCGTCAGCCTCGGCACTGTTGACCAGTGGTACCGGTGAGATCCTGGAGTTGTCGGAAGATGGTGCCATGAGTCTGGCGATGCACCGGGTGCAGTGGGACAACCACGTTTACGCTATCTAGTGCCATACCACCGTATCGCGTATTGCCGCTTCACAGCGAAGCGGCTTGCGACTCTGATGATTCTGCCGGTCGGCGGCCGATGCTCGGTTCGTGGGTGTCTGCTATCAGACGACCCGTTGAACGAACCAGATGCTACCCATGCCGATGGCGATGATCGATGCGGTGCGACTGGCCAGCGCCAGCCCGGCATCACCCTGCAAGCGTCTGATGCCAATGGCCAGCAAGGTCAGCAGCAGTGCGACGAACAGCTGCCCGGATTCGATACCCAGGTTGAAACCTGCCAGGCTGGTCAGCAGGTATTCGTCGTTCAGGCCCAGTTCGCCCAGGGCGGAGGCCAGCCCCAGCCCATGTACAAGAGCGCAGGCGAAGACAACCGACAGCCGGATCACCGCCGAGGTTTTCCGTTGCCGATGACGTGCGATCAGATCGTAGGCAGCCATGCCGATGATGGTCGCTGCAATGGCGGGTTCAATGATGCTCGGTGACAGCGAGATGCTGTAGAAACTGCTGAGGGTCAGCGTGACGGCGTGGCCGAGTGTGAATACGCTCAGTGCCAACACGATGTGTCGCCAGCCCCATCCAGTGGCCAGCACCACCAGCAGAAACAGCAGGTGGTCAAGCCCGGTGACAATATGCTCTGTACCCAGCTTCAGATAGTCGCTGAAGGTTGCCCAGCGCGAGGTAAACAGATCGTGACTCTGTTCTTGTGGCGAGAATACGAGCAGTTGGCGGCGACCATCGGCCGGTCGACTGACGGTGATGTACTGAGTCTGTTCTTCAGCGCCGGTGCCAAACAGGCTCACCTGCAGTTGCATGGCTTCGGTGGGCTGATCGAGAGGGAATCGGCCCATGGCGATCAGTTGCTGTGTGCTGTCAGGATGGGTCTCGTCAGTGGGTGACGGAGAGAGCAGCAAGCCCTGCAGGGTATGACTGCCGTCGGCATCCGTCAGACGAATTCCCTGCTTTACCGTGTCCAGCAGAGCCTGCTTGTGACGCGTGAATTCCTCATTTGACAACAGGCCATCGGCATTGTCATCCACGCCCTCAAAGGCTGTGACCGGCAGGGAGATGACCATGAAGGCACCTTTTTCCACCACATTCAAGGTGCCGCGCTGCGCCACCATCAGGTGGGCATGTGCGCTCGGCAGCATCCCCAGGCACAGCAGCAGGGTCAGGATCAGTTGTCGGCTACAGAAGTGCCAGGGATGCGTTTTCATCGTCGTCAACATACGCCGTCTTGAGGTTGTGAAAGGTCAGGAGGGCTGGCCTGGGTCGGCCAGCCACACAAGAGCGCTTACTGCGTGATCACGAGTCGTGATATGAAAAGCCGGTCGATCAACGGGCCGGTGGTCCGCCAGCGCTTTCGACTTCGCCTGTCACACAGCGTTGCAGAAAGGGGTAGCTGTCGGTGGCAAAGTAGTGGTAGATGCCAGCCGGAAAATCCGGAGTGACGCCAAACCGGCCATTGCATTCATCCAGGTCACCCGAGCCTTCCACGTATTCCCAGTCTTCACGGAAAGTACCCAGTGGGTAGGTGTCAGTGGAGGGGCGGTTGGAAGGGATGTCACTGACCAGTTCATAGCTGCCCGTCATCAGTTCGATGGCCGAGCTGGCATCTTCTGCATCCGAGTAGCCGTAGCGTGCATAGATGGGGAAGCCATCGGCAGCCCAGCCAATCAGGGTCATGGTGGAGCTGTTGCCGCCTTGCAGAGTGACAAAGCCTTCAGGCATGCCATGGTAATGATAGGCGCCGTCAGGTTGCACATGAGCGTTGTTGTCATCGGTACCGAAATCGAAGCTCGATTGTGTCAGTGCTTCGATGCTCCAGCCGCCGGAGTTGTCGATGAGGCTGCAGTCGTCACCACTGTCATTACAGGAACCGGCGGTGCTTGCATCGATCTTCACACCATTGAGAATGTAACCCGTCACCCCGGCCGGACCACCCAGTTCGGTGGCCGAACCGGTTTCAGTCGGCAGCATGGTGAAGCTGGCAGAGACTACCTGTTCGGTAATGGTATTCGGGTTGCCTTCGTTGGGAAAATCTCCCACGGCATGGTCGGGTACACCATTGGCACTCAGCAGACGTTCCGTGCTCGAGCATGTCCATGCGGACTCACTGTTCAGTTGAACGGAGGCCGAGTCGTTGAAGCTGGAGTGAACGTAAACGCACTCCACGCCTTCGGTGGAGGTGCTGGTCAGGTCACCAGAGTCCGTATCCGTTGTCGTCTCGTTGTCGGAATCGCTGCAGGCAGACAAGGCCAGGACCAGAGCGAGGCTGCTGATGGACAGATACCGGAAAGGGACTGCTGACTGCCGAACAGAAGCTGAATACTGCATCAAGTGGATACTCGCCAGAGGAATGAGGACGATGAGTATGGCGCTCGAATGTGCAGAAAAAGCGGATATTGCGATCTGGCGTAACCTGTTTCTGTCTTGACATCAGGCAGGCCCCTGGCAGGGTGACACCCTGCCTGACTAGGTTCAGTTGCTCGTTGGCAGCGGCTCCGAGCCACCGGGCAGGGACCAGCGCAGGCGGGTCAGGAGTTGTCTGACTTCGGACTGTCGCTGGCGCTGCTCGGCCTCGCTCAAGGCCCGAAAGCGCAGGCTTGCAAATTGCTCCTGCAGTTGATGCAGACGGCCAGCCTGTGCCGGCCAGGCGAGGGCAGCACGCTGCAGGAATTCGGCCGGTGTCTCGGCGGGCTTGCGTACCAGCTGACGCCTGCGCAGCAGCTCGCACAACTGTTGCCATGATTTTTCATTGGCTGACACTGTGTTGCGCGAAAAGCGCGGTACGCCCAGCACCACAGTGCACCATAGCCCGGTGAGTGCGAGAACAATCGCCGTGACCTGCCACAGTTCGGGTTTGGGCAGGCCGAGTCTTTCCCACAATCCGTCCTGGGTGTCATTATCGAAGTCCACAACCAGTCGCTGCCACTGATGATTCAGGGCATCCCAGCGTAGTTGGGCATTGCTCAGCCAGCCCTTGTTCAAACGTGCGAGTCGTGGCACGAATGAGTCATCGGGCAAGGCGGCCGAGAGCCCCTGTTCCACCCTGGACGGTGCAACCGCACCGGTGGGGTCATATCGACGCCAGGCACCTTCGATGAAGGCTTCCGCCCAGGCATGGGCATCCGACTGGCGGACAATCATGTAGTCCTCGTTCATTTCACCGCCCAGATAGCCGGTGACAACCCGTGCGGGAATACCGACGCTGCGCATCAGCACCACGAAGGAGGCTGCGTAGTGCTCGCAGAAGCCTGCCATCGTATCGAACAGAAATTCATCGACGGGGGCATCACCGAGTAACTGGGGTTGTAATGTGTAGTGATAAGGCTGCTGATTGAAGTGCTGCAGTATTGCCTGTGCATAGGCGCTATCGCTGGGCATCCGCTTGCGCAGCTCAATGGCAAAGCGGCTGCTGCGCTCATTGATGCCCGGTAGAAACAAGGTGCTGTCAGGCGGCTGGCGTGAGGCGGAAATGGTATCGAGAAGCACCGAGCTCTGGCGGTAACGCAATACCTGCGTCACCGGACTGGCGGCCAGCATCTGGCCATCGCTCATCAGGCGCCCCATCGGCTTTCCCTTTCGCTGGCGGACAGACTGATTCTGACCAGAGCCTGTCGTACTGGCCGTATTCGCGGCGGCAGCCGTGTCATTGGAGAGCCTGGTTGAAGGCAGATCGGCGCGCGGCAGGGACACTGCTGCATCCAGTGCAAACAGCCAACGCTGATTGTGAGGTTGCAGTGTCACGGTGTAATCGATGATGTCAGCTGTCTCCCCCTGAAAGCGCGCATTGGCTTCGAGCAGTCGTGGGCTGACGCTCCAGCGACGCCCATCGAATTCGCTGAGCACCGGACCACGCCAGTAGCGATCACGCGAGGCAGGTATGGCGCCATCGAACTCCACCCGGAAGGCGACCGCATCGGATTGAGACAACTGACCGATGGAGCCGGGCGACATGGAGTCGGATAGTCCCGTGCTGGCGGCGGCATCTTCTGGCAAGGACCATAGCGGGCCGGGCAATCGCGGGAAGACGAAGAACAGCAGCGTCGCCAGAGGGAGGCCCTGTATCAAGAGGGTGATGACCAGCTTCATCTGTTCACGAGTGTGGGCCGGATTGTCCGGGTCTCGCAGTACTGCCAGCGCGTGCGCCAGTGCGATCACGGCGGGCAGTGTCACCAGAGCTGCCAGAATGGTCTGGGAATAGAAGTACTGGGTCAGCAGCAGAAATGCTGCCAGGCACAGCAGCATGGTGGCATCACCCGGACGACGTACCTCGGCAAACTTGGCGGCGACCAGGATGAACAGAAAGGCCACGCACGGATCACGACCGATGAAATAGCCATAGTCGACCTTGATCAGCCACGCACAGGCAATGGCCAGCAAGGTCACGCTGGCCGGTGACAGTATCGTGCCGAGCAGTGGAAAATCGGGACGCTTCAGCAGCACAAGGCGCAAACCGATCAGCGTGGCACCGATGAGGCTGACCCACGGTGGCAGATGCAGCAGGTGGGGGAGTTGCACCAACAGCAAGAGGATGGCCAGTGCGAACAGGGTGCGCGCATCCATGGCAGGAGGTGGTGTCTTGCCTCTGGATTGCCCCAGGTCGGGAAGCAAGCTGCGCCAACGACTGTTGCCTGTCGGTCGCCGGAAGCCTTTCACTGCTGAAGCCTTTTCTGGCAGCACCTGAGTCATGACGGCTGAATCGGCGCGCCATCGTGCAAGGCCAGCGCCTGCAAGGCGCGCGTTCTCTGTTCACTGCCATGCGCGGCGGGCAGTTTCTCGGCGGGCAATTGCAGTGCATAGGGCGTCTGCTGGTTCTCTGCCAGCAGGATCCAGGCGCACAGTCTCGAGAGCTGCTGCTCGAGCGTTTGCAGGCCACTGTTCTGCAGGCTCAGTTCCGTTTTGCCGATGCCCTCATCGGTATCAAAGGTGCGTACCAGCAGCCCTTGTCCGCGTGCGGCCGATTTCCAGGCAATACTGCCAATGCTGTCGCCCGGCTGGTAGGTGCGCAAGCCGGAGACATCTCCCTGTCTGCCTGCCCTGGGGCTTCTGTCGCCGTCATCGCCAGCCGTCAGTGGCAATGCCGGTGGATCGGTTTCAGGTGCTGGATACACCAGACCCTGTGTCGGTACGTGCAGATAGCTCCAGCAAGTCCAGAGGCCCAATGGCCAATCGCTTTGCAGGGTCAACCGGCCCAGAGGCACGGTGCCGCGCTGGCTGGCAGGCAATTGCAGTACCACGGCATGATTCTGCTGCGGTTCCAGTCGTGTGCCCGATAACTGTGCATTGGCGGTTGCCAGCCGCAGCCCGTGACGCGCTTGCGAGCGGTTGTTCGTCAGCGTGATGCCGAATGGCAGGGACTCACCGGCGAAGCACTGGCCACCCTCGATCCGTGTGACCTGCAGTCCAGCCAGATTCCGATAGGTGTGCAACAGCGTGGCGGCAAACAGCCCGGTCAACAGAAAGCACAGTGCATAACCGAGGGACAGGGCGTAGTTGACGGACGCCACCAGCATCAGCAACAGGGCCAGCAGGAACGCCCAGCCACGCCCGGTGGGCACGATATAGACCCGCTGATGACTGACCAGGTGTGGCAGCCGGTCCTCCGGCCGGACTCGGAACAGTCGTTGTCGGAACTTGCTGTTGAGAAGATTCATGGGCAGGCGCCGGTTCAGGGCATGCTGACCTGCTGCAACAGTTCTCGGGCGTGCTGATGGCCGCTGCGCACATGTCCGGTCATCCGGTGCCCGGCCAGGGCCGGAAAGACATGCCGCACATCATCGGGCAGTACATGGTCGCGCTGCTGTATGAAGGCAAAGGCGCGGCACAACTTCACCAGGCTGAGACCGGCGCGCGGGCTCAGACCGGTGCCAGCGCTGCGACTGGCCAGCAGCAAGGCCTGAATGTAATCAAGGACAGGGGCGCTCAGATGCACCTTGTCACACTGCTTGCGCCAGCGTTGTATCTGTCTGGCATCCAGTAATGGCTCGAGGGAGGCCACATCGGCCCGCATGTCACCGTGTTCCAGCAAGGCCCGCTCGGTCGCGGGGTCCGGGTAGCCGATCTCGAGGCCGACGAGAAAGCGATCCAGCTGGGATTCCGGCAAGGGGAAGGCGCCCAGCTGATCGCCGGGGTTCTGCGTGGCGATGACGAAGAAGTCCTCGGCCAATGCATGACTGACACCGTCCACGGTCACCTGGCGCTCCTCCATGGCTTCGAGCAGAGCGCTCTGTGCCTTGGGAGGCGCACGATTGATCTCGTCCGCCAGCAGAATGGACGTGAAAACCGGACCGGGCTTGAATTCGAACTGCTGGTTGTGACTGTTGAAGATCGAAACCCCGACAACATCGGCAGGCAGCAGGTCGCTGGTGAACTGCACCCGCGTCCAGTCCAGTCCCAGAGTTGCACCCAGGGCATGCGCCAGTGTGGTCTTGCCGACGCCGGGCACATCCTCGATCAGCAGATGACCGCGTGCCAGCAGGCAGGCCAGAGCCAGCGTGGTCTGTTCGGATTTGCCCATGAGGATGCGTTCCAGCTGCGCGAGGACCTCGCCCAGCTCGGCCGCCGGCATGCGCTCGAGTGAAGCGACCCCCAGGCTGGAAGGTTGGCGAGAGCTGGTCGGTGCGGGTTGGTTCATGGTGCTCAACAGAATGCGTAAAGTATTGCTATCGGCCGCAGTGCTGCAAGCCTGCGGGTGAGTGACGGATCAATTACCCCGCCTGGTGGATCGAGTGGGTCGATCTGTGCTGGAAACCACACTAATGGTGGGCAAGGGGCCAGTAATGTGCTGCTATCGTTTGTAAATCCTGCCGTTCCTGCGGCCGTTAACAATGCCAATTGGCCCATGATCAATGTCGAAGGGTGACATGTGCGGGAATGTGCGAGGCAGTTGTTATACTGGTGCCAGCCATCCGGCTTCGATTGTTGTTTACGTGTATCCAGTGTGAAAAATTTCTTGAAATCAGCTGCACACCAGCACAAGGACCCGCAGGTCCGACTCAGCTTCGTCAATGACGCAGATGCCAGTAAACCTGATACACAGGAAATACTTGCCGAGCTTGCCCGCAACGATGTCGATCTTGCCGTTCGCATCGCCGCGATTGGCAAACTCGATGAACTGAACATCCTGCGTGAACTGCTTGACGCCAACGGCGATGATGGCGGTGCGATTGCCATAGCAGCAGAGTCCCGACTGGTCGATAAGTTCAGTTCGGGCGATGTCAGTGATGTCGCCATCCGTGCGCTGCTTGGCAGTCATGCGTCGCGCCTGGCTCTGCCGATAGCGGCGCACAGCACCAGCGCCGAACAGCGAGAACTGGCACTGCAGGCCATTGACGATGAGGCGACTCTGGTGACCGTGGTACAGCAATCGAGAGTGCACGATGCTCGTCTGGCTGCTGCCATGCGCCTGTCTCGGCACGACTCCATGCGCTCCGCGCTGGCCGCTGTTCGCTCACGCGACAAGGTAGTGGCCAAACTGCTGCAGCAGAAGCTCGATACTGCGGCAGCCGAAGAGGCTGCCCTGATCGCCAGACGGCACGCTGTCACCAGTACGCTCAAGCAGGTGACCAACCTCAATGAGGGTGTCTGGACTCCCCAGCATGGCGGAAAGCTGCAGGCAGCCCGCGAGCGCTGGGCCAGTCTGGATGCAGAAGACAGGGCGTCTCTCGAGGCTGATTTCACGGCGGCCATGGCAACTGCCGAGCAGCGGCTTGCCGATTACACGGCAGCCCAACAGGCCCCGGCTGAAGACTCTGGCGCGGCAGCGTCGACCACCGACGAAAATGGACATCCGGCCGTGGAACATACGACAGACGATACGCAGATAGAGACCGCCGCCCCTGAGAGTGTCGACGCTGAACAGAGCGTTGAACCGGCCGTGGAAGTGCCGCGCATCGAGGACCCGGCACTGGCTCAGGTGCAGGAAATGCTGAAGGTGGCCACACTGGCCGACTTGCCCGGCGTGCTCGAGAGTACGCAGAGCACGGTGACACAGGATGAGTCGCTGGCAGGCTCGGAGCATGTCAAGAGCGTACTGGCACACGGCCAGTCGATCGCTGTGCTGTTCGATCCACCTTACGACATCAACAAGGCACGTCCCGGTGCCCTGCAAGGGCGCATCAAGCGGGTGACGGCCTTGCTGGATATTGCACGTCTGTTACCGGGTATCGATCTCTCGGAGCATGCCTATGTCAAGGAGTTGCAGCTACATCTCGAGCAGCTGAACGATCGTATCGCCAAGGCCCGACAGGAATCCAGCGATCGCATCAAGGCGACACACCGCCAGTTTGCGGCGCTCTCTGCCATCATCAAGGAAGGCAAGTGGGGCCCGGCCAACAGCATGCTGCGCCGTCTGCAGAAGAAGCTCGGTGTCATGGAGGCTGATGAGCGTTCCAGTCTGGACGACAAACTGACACGGGCTGAACAGCAGTTGGCGGAAATGGCTGACTGGCAGGACTTCGCTGCACGTCCCAAGCTGGAAGCCCTGTGCGAATCCATGGAGGCCTTGCCGGCGAAGGAGCTCTCTCCCGAAGCCCTGGCCAAGGAAGTGCGTGAACTGCAGAGTGCCTGGAAGGCGATGGGCGTCAGTCGTGCATCGAATGATCTCTGGACACGTTTCAAGACTGCCGGCGATGTGGCCTATCAGCCCTGCAAGGCGTGGTTCGAAACCAAGCAGCAGGAGCGACAGGAAAAGCTCGATGCCAAGGCGCAGTTGTGTGAGCAGCTGGAAGCGGCTCAGAGCATGCTGACCGCCGAAGATGGTGCCGAGCCGGACTGGAAGGCGATTGTCCGACAGGTCAATAATGCCAAGCGCGAGTGGTCACGCAACCGTGTACCGGATCGCAAGCCGGACAAGGCGCTGGAAGCCCGTTTCTCGGCGGCACTGAAACCGTTTGAAGCGGCGCTGACCGAGCAGTACGATCTCAACGTCAAGGCCAAGGAAGAGCTGGTCGAGAAGGTTGCGGCACTGGCCGAAAGCGAGATCACCCAGCACACGGCCAATCAGGCCAAGAGTCTGCTCAGTGCCTGGAAACTGGTCGGCATCATGCGGCGCAAGGAAGACCAGGCGCTGTGGGAAGTGTTCAACGGTCATCTGGGCACTATCTTCAAGCATCAGCATCAGGTCGAGCGTCAGAAGCAGCGTGCCGGACTCGAGCATGTGTTCCGTGCCAAGGACATCATCAAGCGTCTCAAGCAGCTGTCCCGAGGCGATTCACTCGATGAGGCTGAAGTGCAGGCCCTGAGCATGGAATTTCAGGCGCTGGCCGAATTCCCGGAACGCGACAAGAAATTCCTGCTGCGTGACTTCCGACAGGCGCTGGATGCCTGTTCGCGGGTCCAGGACAACGCCGCCAAACGACGTACACAGGCCGAGCACGAAGAGCGTCAGCGTCTGCTGGGTCTGTGTGAGCAGCTTGAGCAGGCTGTCGAACAGCCGGATGCAGCCAGCGACACACTGGTTGATGATGTCACTCATGCCTGGGATGCCACCGAGGTGCGAATCCAGACGGATTTCGCCAAGGTGCTGGAGAAGCGCCGTGATGCGGCTCTGAAACACCTGTCCAAGGGCACGAAGCCGGATTATCAGTCCAACGAAGAAAAACGTCGTGATCTGCTGATCAAGATGGAAGTGGCTGCCGGCGTCGATACGCCTGCTGAAGACAAGGCAAGACGCATGCAGTATCAGCTGGAGCATCTGCAGGAAGGCATGACTTCGGCTGGGCTGGATGACAGCCGTCAGGTGCTGAAGAAGCTGGAAAAGAAATGGATGGCCGTTGGACCGGCAAGCCAGAGTGTTCAGGATTCATTGCAGTCGCGGTACCTGAAGGCTTACCGGCGATAGTGAGACACCGGGCCGCCAGTGCAGGAACGGCGCGTACCGGTGTCCGTCATGAATAAGCCTGTCACGCTCGAGGCGCTGGAACGCGCCATGCGCAATGACGAGCTGGTGTTGTTCTACCAGCCGAAGGTGTGTCTGCTCAGCGGTGATGTCATCGGGGCCGAGGCCCTGGTCAGGTGGGCTCATGGTGACGCGTCGGTATTGTCTCCGGACGAATTTCTGCCAATGGTTGAAAGCAATGGCCTGCTGCATGATCTGACGCTGCAGTTGCTGGACCAGCTGGTGGAAGCCATTGTCGGTCTGCGCAACTGCGCTGTCGTCAAACACGAGGCGCCGATCGATCTCCTGCCACCGGTGACCTTCAATCCGTCGCCGAATCTGTCCCTGTCCATCAATGTGGCCCCCAATGATCTGGCGTCACGTTCGATCAGCAACCATATTGCCGCCCTGCTGCAGGCCGGCACGATCCAGGCGGCCGAACTGCAGATCGAAATCACCGAAAGCGCAGTGATGGGCAATGTCGATCTGGTCTATGACGACCTGGTGCGGATCAAGGACATGGGGGTCAAGATCCTCATGGACGATTTCGGAACCGGTTATTCCTCACTCGATCGCCTCAGCCAGTTGCCCTTCGATGCTCTCAAGCTCGATCAGGGCATGGTCAAGCGCATGGGCACATCCCTGCAGAATCTCGATGTCGTACGCTCGGCCATCTCGATGGCCAGGGAACTGGGCATGACCTCGGTGGCTGAAGGTATCGAATCCGAATCGGTCTATAATTTCCTGATTGCACATGGTTGCGAGGAAGGTCAGGGGTATTTTCTCGGTCGGCCGATGTCGCTTGCTGATTTCAAGGGCTTCGTGGGCAGTGAACACGACTTCGAAGGCTCCCAGATTGGCCGGGTGCATCAAGCCTGTCTCAACCTGCTGCGATTTCGCAAGACCCTGGTCGACGCCGCCTTCTGCAGTCGTGTGGGCGCCGGGGTTGCCTTGCAGTCGGTGGCCGATCCCGGTTTGCAGGCCGAGGTGGCCCGAACACGGCTTGGCTTGTGGTACTTCGGCATTGGTCAACGACTGGCCTCCCATGCCGTATTCAGTGAAATCGAAATCCCGTTGCGTCAGGTGCACGCCAGTGGTCTGAAGTTTCTGGAACAACTTGAACGACACCAGTCCGTGGCAGTGCTGGATCAGCAACTGGCTGAGATCGATCAGCAGATAGATCGTCTGATCAGTCTGCTGCATTCGCTGGAGCGCTCCATTCTGGCGTGCAAGCCGAATCGCCAGGCAATCAGCGATAAGCAATGATTTCGCACGATAGCCCGGGAAATTCGGGTGAGTTCACGGTAGTCTGTTTGTGACGCAGCTCCGCAAGAGCGGTCATTGACACCGACTGTCAGTAGAGTGAAGAATTCGATGGTGCCGGGACAGAGGGGAGGCGACTGCTCATCTGCCGGCAAACTGAACAAACGTCCGCTTCTGTATCAACGAAGGCCCAAGGCATGAAAAGAATTACCGCGATCATCAAACCATTCAAGCTGGACGCAGTCCGCGAAGAGCTGGCTGCGGCCGGGGTAGCCGGTATCACCGTCACCGAAGTGAAAGGATTTGGCCGTCAGAAGGGGCATACCGAGCTCTATCGAGGCGCCGAATACGTCATCGATTTCATTCCGAAGATGAAAATCGAAGTGGTGGTCGGTGAGAGCATTCTGGATGCGTGCATCGAAGGCATCATTCGAGCAGCCAATACCGGCAAGATCGGCGATGGCAAGATATTCGTCGATTCGGTTGATCGCGTGATCCGGATTCGAACCGGTGAAGAAGGCGAACAAGCCCTGTAGGGGCCTGTGCCGATAGTTTGGCTGGCACGGGGCTGGTGTCGGCAATATCGCCGTTTGCCATTTTTCGCCCTGGGTCCAGAGAGGTGCGTCTGGCGAAGTGCATCTGGCCGGGCCGGCCAACAATCAGCCACTGAATTCCGTTCAGTGGCTCAACGTCATTTGTAGAACAGAAGGTTTTAGCGTTCCCAGGGTGGGTTGGGCGTGAACTTGGCGACCATGAAGTCGGTGAAGACACGGACCTTGTTGCTCAGGTGACGGCGATGTGGATAGACCAGCTGGATGGTCGAGCTGTCTACCGTATGCTCCTGCAGCAACGGCACGATCACACCTTTTTCCAGCGAAGGCTGAACGACATAGGAGGCCAGTCGCGCAATACCGATGCCGGCCTTGACCGCTTCATGCAGTGCCGAGGCGCTGTTGGTGTGGAAATTACCCTTGACCCGTTGAACGCGAACGCCGTCCGGAGTCGAGAATTCCCAGTCGTTGAAGTGATGAATGGCCGAGTGGGTCAGGCAGTTGTGGTTCAACAGATCTTCAGGTGTCTGCGGCGTGCCATGCTTCGACAGATATTCGGGAGAGGCACAGATAACGCGTTTGTTGACCGTCAGGCGCCGGGCAACCAGTGATTCATCGGTGAGGCCGTCGCTGAGTACCAGCGCGACATCCACACCTTCGCCGACCAGATCGACTTCACGTTCGGTCAGCTCCAGCTCGACCCGGAGGTCGGGGAACTGCGCCATGAACTCAGGCATCAGCTTGATCATCTGCAAGCGCGCAAACGCCGATACGGTGGTGATGCGCAAGGTGCCGCTGACCTTGTCATGCAATGCCATGACCGCGTCTTCGGCCTGCTTGATCTCATCGAGAATGGCACCGCAGCGATCATTGAAGGCGTGGCCCTCTGCGGTCATGCTCAATTTGCGGGTTGTCCGTTGGAACAGACGAGCGCCCAGGCGATCTTCAAGCCGGGTAATCAGCTTGCTGACGGCGGAAGGGGTCAGGTCGAGTTCTCGTGCGGCTGCAGAAAAGCTACCCATGTCGGCAGCTTTCGAGAACACCAACATCTCAGTGTATTTATCCATACTTGATTTGTGCTAAATATTCACAGTTGTCAGTCTTTTATCAAGAATTGCAGCTGATCGTCAAGCCAATATTCTCGCTTATCGCCCTAGCATACCGGACACAGGCACAAGAGATGAGAGAAGAACGACTAAACGTGGCCGCAAAATGCAACATTTGTGCGTCTTTCTCATCAACCGATGGCTTTCTTGCCAGATCATGGGTATCGGCAGGCAGAGTCGTAGCGTTACCCTGTCTCACTATTTTTCATTGAATCGATGCCGTGTTCCGTTTCTTCGAATCTCTGGTTGACCCGATGCAAGCCCGGGAGGCGACGCGCCCGCCGGTAGCAACGCTGGCATTCTTTCGCTTCTTTCTGTGGCCAGTGCGCCATGTGCTCATGGCCACCCTTGCGCTTTCCGGTGTGGCGGCGCTCAGCGAGTTGTATGTGTACATCTATCTGGGGCGAATTCTCGACTGGATGGGCAGCACAGAGCCTTCGGCCTTTCTCGAGACGCACTCGGCTGCCCTGATGTGGATGGCTGTTATCGCCTTGCTGGTGCGTCCGGTGGCGCAGTTGAGCAGTCGGGCCATCATCAATCTGGCCTTGGCACCGGGCATCACCAATGCCACCCGCTGGCAGAACCATCGCTATGTGCTGAAACAGAGCATGACCTTCTTCCAGAACGACTTTTCCGGGCGTATTGCCCAGAAGGTCTTGCAGACCGGCCACGCCCTGCGGGAAACCGTGATCAACATCGTCGATGGTGCCTGGACGCTGATCATCTATCTGGCGGGCACGCTGATGCTGTTTGCCGACATCAATCATTATCTGCTGCTTCCGATGCTGCTGTGGTCGCTGGCCTATCTGGCCGTGGTCATCTTCATGGTGCCGCCGGTGCGCAACAAGTCGGCGCGGCTCTCGGAAGCCAATGCGGCATTGATGGGGAGTGTGGTTGACAGCTACACCAATATTCAGTCGGTCAAGCTGTTTGCCCATCATTCGCTGGAATCGGAATACGCCGGTGATCGCCTGCGGCGGCATACCGAGGCCTTTCGGGTGCTGATGCGGGCCATTCTGAGAATGACGATCACGCTCACGACGCTCAACACCCTGCTGATCGGCGGTATGGCCGCGGCATCGATCGCATTGTGGGTGAACGGCATGATCAGCATGGGTGAGATTGCCGTTGCCAATGGCCTGGTGCTGCGACTCAATCAGATGTCGGGCAGGGTACTTCGTACCATCACATCCCTGTTCGAGAACGTCGGCACGGTGCAGAACGGCATCCCGACCATCTCGCAGCCTCTGGCCGTGACCGACTCTGCCGACGCGACAGCCTTGCAGGTCAAACGTGGGCATGTGGTGTTCGACAAGGTGAACTTCGCCTATGAGATCGACGCCCAACAGGCCGCGGTCGTTGAAGGACTCGACTTCGAGATTCTGCCCGGGCAGAAGGTCGGTCTGGTCGGGCGCTCGGGCGCCGGCAAGTCAACGCTGGTGAATCTGCTGATGCGATTTCACGATGTTGACAGTGGACGTATCCTGATCGACGGACAGGATATCCGATCGGTGACGCAGGACAGTCTGCGCGAATCGATTGCGGTCGTGACTCAGGATACGTCATTGTTGCATCGCTCGATTCGGGACAATATCCGCTATGGTCGCCCAGGTGCCACGGACGAGCAGATCATACGTGCAGCACAGCAGGCCGAGGCCATGAGCTTCATTCCCGAGCTGACCGATCCACAGGGGCGTCGCGGTCTGGATGCGTTTGTCGGTGAGCGTGGTGTGAAGCTCTCTGGTGGGCAGCGTCAGCGCATCGCCATCGCCCGGGTCCTGCTCAAGGATGCACCGATTCTGGTGCTTGACGAGGCCACGTCGGCACTGGACTCCGAGGTGGAAGCGGCTATTCAGGAGAAGCTGGTGGAACTCATGACAGGCAAGACCGTGCTTGCCGTGGCGCATCGCCTGTCCACGATCGCCGCTCTCGACAAGCTGATCGTGCTCGAACACGGCCGCATCGTCGAATCCGGCACCCACGCCGAACTGATTCTGCGCAACGGCCTCTACGCCCGCCTCTGGAACCGCCAATCCGGCGGCTTCCTCGGCGACCAGTGATTCCTGGCAGACACCCACAAACAATCTCGACGCGCGCATCAGCAGACACCCACAAAAATCTCGACACGCAGATCAGCAGACACCCACAAACAATCTCGACGCCGCGATCAGCAGACACCCATGGAAAATCCCGGGCGCATACCTTCAGCAGACACCCACATCCAGACCATCGCCAGGCTCGCCCGACGACCACCAGGTACCGCACTTCATCCCCGCAAAAGGCAGCCGATGCACGACGATACAGGGTAGTCAGTCATCGCCTCTTCACAACGATTGTGGTATACAAAGATGAACAGGAGGACGACATCCACGACGAACTGACGATGAACAGCAAAGTACTGCGCCTGAACAAGGCCGGTACTCCCATTGCCTGGCTCAGCTGGCAGGAAACTGCCACATTGCTCGTAAAGGAACAGGTTATCTGGAGTATCGGAGCGACCATTCACACCGTACGAGGGGGGTATAACAAGTCCGGAATTCGTTCGAGTCTCGAGCTACCCAGCATCATTGCCTGCGATGGCAAGGTAGATAATCATCAGTTCACGCCGGCTTTGAGCAACGGCTTGCTGTTTGCCCGCGATCAGATGATGTGCATGTACTGTGGAGTCGAGTTTCCTGCCAGAGATCTGTCCAGAGATCACGTCATACCCAGGTCCAAAGGCGGCAGGGATCTGTGGACCAATTGCGTCACGGCTTGCCGTCGCTGCAATAATCGAAAAGGTGATCTGACGCCCGAGCAGGCCAATATGCAGTTGCTGGCAGTACCCTTTGCCCCGAATCGGCACGAGTACTTCTATCTGTCCAACAGGGACGTGCTGGCCGATCAGATGGAGTTTCTCAAAGCCAGATTCTCGGTCAACGCCAGCGCCTTCGCCAGTGACGCAGAGCCGCGGCTGGCGCGCACAGGTCAGCGACGTCGGACCTGACAGCCACAACGTGCGATCAGCGTGGTAGCTGGAGGTTCAGAAGGACTCGAATGGCGTAGTCGTCCAGAGGCTCTGCGCGATCTGCCACGCCGGCTATCTGAACGACGTAATTGCCCGAAACGCCAATGGTTGTGCGAAATGGGCGATTGCCGTCAACCGTGGTACGAAAGACGTGCATGCTCATTTGCGATTGCACATTGCCGGCACCCGTGTTGATGCGCAGCGGTTCCTCCTCGACATAGGTCTCGGCCAGCTGGCTGTTCTCATGCAGCGTGCGGGCAAACAGGCGTGCTGTATTGGCGGACTCTGCCTGCAGCAGTGTGACTTCCATCGGACTGGTGTCGGGGTGTCCACGGTCATACAGCTGCATGGCCACCATGCCTTCGATGAGCCGTGTGAAGCCATCCACTGCGGCCTGTCGACGGGATGGGTCTGCGCGCAGGTTGACGCCCTTCAGAGGGGATGTCTCGACCCCGATCCACTGACCCCTGACCCAGGGGTGATCGACATCGAGACTGGCTCGTATCAGGCGGCTGTTGCGACGTTCGCGTAACAAGTCGGGATAAGTCTCGGGTGCAAGAATCTGTATGGGATCGTAGGGCGGCTGGCTCAGTAACGCATCAATCAGTCGATCACCGCCATCGCGCTCGGCCAGCTTCTGGATGAAGCGTTCGCCCTCCACGTAGGAATATTCGAGCACATTGCGACTGATGGCCTCGACCGGCTGGGTCAGCTGATTCGACTGTTCGACACGGCTGAACATGAAGTTGTCCAGTGCTTCCAGCCCTTGCAGGCAATCGCTGTACGCACAGATCTGGCGTGTGACCCACTGGGCGTGGCCTTCAAAGGTGGCCGACTGAGCGAAGGACGCCCTGAAATTGAGAGCCCGATTTTCATGAATGCGGTAGCGCTGGTCATCAGCGGCATGCACCAGTTCATGGATCAGTAGCGTCAGCAGGGCGGCATGACGAATCCGAGGGTCCGGCGGCAAGGATTGCTCGTAGCTGGCGAGCATGCTGCGACTCACCATGACAGCCTGCAATCTGGCCGTGAACAAGGCAGCGTAGGTGCCTGACTGGGCATCCATGACGCGGCTGAGGAACTGGTCTGCGAAGGTGGATGTACCGAACTGCTCATTCACCAGTCGACGAGTCTCCCGCGTGACTTCGGCATTGATCGGCGCGTCAGCCACCAACAGCAGCTGGATATTGCGCAGATCGGCATTCAGTTCGCGCTCTACCAGCGAGCGGGCCTGCAGGTAGAGAGGGTGGATGCTGTCCGTCCAGGCAAGCATGGGAGCCGGCGGACCGGCTGGCCTGGCATTGCGGGCAAGGGCGTCGAAGTCTGACAAGCCGCTGGTATCGGTATCGAGTCGCTCGGCCGATGACTCGGGCCGGAATTCCGGCTGACGCGCAGTCTGGCAACTGGCCAGCAGCAAGGCTGCGCAGAGCCCGAGGATCAGTCGAGCCGGACGGTTCTGCAGAACAGGAAGCGCAGGCGCCACCATGGGGGCTGGGTCGGAATCCGGCAATCTGGTGGACAGGCGCAAAGGCAGCAACGACATGTTGAGGGTCTTTTTTCTTTGCAGTGTAGCGTTACCGTACCTTAACTTCTGAATCGATGTCACAGATCAGAAGTATCGTGCCTTGTCTACTTGCACGGCTAAGGATCTCTGAAGACACCAGCGCCCTTTGTCTCTGGTGCTTCAGGACTGCTATCGCTCAGTCTTTTGTGTAGGCTCGAATATAGTCGATCGTGAGGTTGGCGGGAAACGGCGTGCTGCTGTTCGGGTTGCCAGCCCAGGCGCCGCCGATTGCCAGATTGACGAGCAGGTACATGTCCTCGGAGGCGACGTTGTTGTTGGCGAAGGAGTTGCGTGGCTCGCCATCGACGTACCAGGTGATGCGTCCCGGCTCCCATTGCATGCCGTAGGTGTGAAAGCCTGCGGAGAAATCCGTTTCCCAGACTTCGTACGTTGGGGTGGATCGCAGGCTCTGGTTGTTGTAATGATGGTAAGTCTGGTACACGACTGCTGGCCGATCTCCGAGCATCTCGACGACATCGATCTCGGGACGGATTCCGCTTTCCTGGTTGTGCAACAACCAGAAGGCAGGCCACAGGCCCTTGCCTTTGGGCAGGCGGGCGCGCATTTCGACATAGCCGTAGCGCATCTTGAATTTGCCGAAGGTCGTCATCGTGCCGGACAGGTAATTCTTGTTGTTGGCCTTGCTCTTCAGGTGACTGGGTGTTCGGATGGCGCTGATGGTGAGGTTCTCGCCATCGAATTCGAAAGGCGAGTGGCCGAAGTCAGGATCATTCTGGGCATCGATATAGTATTGCTGTTCATTGTTGATGGTACGCAGAGGTCCCCAGCGATAGCGGCTCGTCCATTTGGCACTGTCCAGTGAGCCGCCACGAAACTCGTCGTTGAAAACCATCCGGTAGCCATCAGGAACACCCGGGGCATCGTCAGCCATGACAGCCGCTGCTGTGGCCACCGCCGTTGCGCCCTCTGTGCTGGCGCGCACCTCGTTCGACTTGAGTGAATATCGTTGGCCATTGAAGGCAACCACATGCCAGCGATATTCACGACCTTGACTCAGAGATGAGGCCGTGTAATCGGTGCGACCCCTGATGGTCTTGTGGTAGCTCCCGTCACGATAGATGTTATATCCGCTGATGCTGCCACCCGGGGCATTCCACAGCAATTTGATGCTGTCCGAGCCCAGAGCATCCGCACGCAGGTTGGCAGGCGCGGCAGGTGTGCCGTTGCTGGGTGCTGGTGCACTCACCGGGGGGGCCGCACCCGTGGTGGCATTGCTGTTGCCACCGGAACTGTTGGTCGTGGCTGCCGCGCGAGCCGAGAGAGTCGAGTAGTTTCTGGCCTTGTCGAAGGCGACCAGGGAGTATTCGTAACGGGTGCCTGGTGACAGATTGGTATCTATGTAGTTGGTCGCGTTGAAGATGGTGTTGTAGTAATGGCCATTGCGATAGATGTTGAATCCGTCGACACCGACATTGTCGTAAGGGGTGTTCCAGCTGAGACGAATGGCGGTTGAGGACACGGTACCCGCCTGGACATTGCCAACCGTCGAGGGACGTTGACTGTCAGCATGAGCCGGGATGCAGAAGGCTCCAAGAAGAAGCAGTGCCAGGGACAGGATTCGCATGAGCATTCTTGTGTTGTTTGATGGACTTTCTTGATAACGAGCAGGGTCTTTCTTGTCGTCACTGCTTCATCCTTGTCTCTGGCCAGGCTGTTCGGTCAGAGCTGCTTCCGAGCTGATGAAACTGTCAGCCACGGTTTGCAGAAGCGGGGCCAGACTATTGACGAAAGCTGAATCGAAACTGAAAAGTCGTGTGCTCATGCCATCAGAGTCGGCTCGTTCGAGCTCATGAGCGCAGGACAACAACCTGTCTGGATGTGCGCCGATCCATCCTGAGCGCTATGGTGCGGGGCTATGGAGAGCCCGGCCACCTCTGTCAGAAACGTTCCGTCGGGCAGTGTTACAGGCCCGAAAGGGCGTGTCCGAGAGGTTATATGGGCGTGCTCGCCAGGCCTTCATTGCCGGGGAGGCAATGAGCCGAAGGAGGCCTGTTTACAGGCCGTAGCCGATCAACCGCAGAAACGGGTTGATGGAAATGTAGAGTATGAACAGGCAGAACAGAACGATGCCAGCGACCTTCAATGGTTGCTCCGCGATTCGTTGCATCAGCGTGATTTCGTCGCCGCTCAGCTTTCCCAGTTCATGGTTGCGGCGCTGCGTTTCGCTGCGTTCGCGTTGATAGGTATTGATCAGCTCGCGTGCACGGGGCAGTTCCGCCTCGTCATTGACCCAGAGGCCGGGCATGGCAATGCCCCAGTTGCCCGCCGTGGTCTCGTACCAGTCGATTGCATGCTCACTGAGTAGCTCGCGCACCTCGTCGGCTTCTTCCTGAGGGACGTTACGCAGACGAAATACAAGAACAGACATGGGCGGCAGATCGGGTTGGCAGAGGTTTTGAGGTTCGCGATGCGTGCGCAGAGCGTACGCAATGTGTCTTTAGTGCGTATCTGGTGCGGACGGTTCAGAGTATATGCGCTGAATCCAGCAAATCGTCATAACGCTTGCGCATGGCATCGACAGCATCGTCGCGTCCCCGCTTGCGCGCGCCGTTGCAGAATATCTGCAGTTTCTGGTCGAACATGGATTGTGCCTGTTGTCTCTGAACGGTTGTCAGAACGTTGTCCCGCAGCAGACTGGCCAATGCCTGCAGGCGATACTGATCCATTGCCGGGTAGCGTTGCGAGAGCTGGTCTGCATGGCCGCCGGTCTTTTCCAGCAGAGCCTCGTCCACATACAACACCGGCTCCCGAGCGCAGATACGCAGCCACAGGTCATAGTCTTCACAGGCCGGCAAGGATTCGTCGAACAGTCCGACGTCATCGAACAGACTGCGATGAATCAGCACCGCTGAGGGTGAGATGCAACACAAGGGCAGGCAATGCTCGAAGACATCCCCGCCTTGCTTGCGATGCTTGTGGCGCGGGTTGACCCGCTTCCCATTGCGCAACCAGTGTTCGTCGCAGTGGCACAGGCGCAGCTGTGGCGCTGCCTGTATCGCTGCCATCTGACGAGCTATCTTGTCGGGATACCAGCGATCATCCGAGTCGAGCAGGGCAATCCAGTCGCCACTGGCCTGTTCGATGGCGCGGTTGCGCGCATGCGAAACACCGTGGTTGTCCTGACAGATCAACTTCACCGTCGGGTAGCGTTGCGCCACGCTATCGGCAGTGCCGTCGGTGGAACCATCGTCGACCACGAACAGTTCATGGACGGGGTGGGTCTGTTCCAGCACCGAGTCGATGGCGACTGACAGGCTCTCGCATCGGTTATGGGTCGGGATGATGACCGAGACGCTCCGGGACGAGAGCGGGGTCGCGGGTGAAGGCATGAAAGTCACTGGTGATGGCCGAAGCCCTAGTGTAAGGCGTTGTGCTCATGCGACGGTCATTCCGAGTTGGATACTGTCAGATTCGTGTTTTGCCGTCTGGGCGTCAGCGTTGTACTTCGTCAGCCAGGATGCCGATCAATTCGCCAGCCCGGACCGGGCCGCCGTGATGCAGTGCCAACAGCACACCGTTGCGTGGGACGGCAATACGATGCGGTTCGCCAGCTGCCTGCTCGAGGTTCACCAGGCAGGCCAGTGTGTCACCGAGCCAGATTTCATTGCCCGGCTGTGCAAACGGCTCCAGCAGCCCCGCCACCGGTGCATGCAGGAAAAACGAGCTGTCCCGCACTTCCAGCATGCGCGACGCCCGCAACTGCACCTCATCTTTCAGGACACCCATGTATCGAAGAACATTCTGACAACCGACCCGGGCAACTTCCAGTGCTTGTCGGGTGCAGCCGCCACCACCACCCAGCTCGCTTTGCACATAGGCCTTGCCCGCGGCCTCCACAGCTGCCTGCAGGCAGCCTCTACCGGCGCTGGCAGGCAGTCGAACGCTGTTGGGAGCTCCAAAGGCAATCATGGCCGCCTCGCTGGCGGGGTCTCCGCTACAGTTTCGGACACCCACAGAGCGCACGGCTGCCGAGGCGGCAAACTGCAGGCGATGGCCGCCCGACCTGAGGTCCAGTACCAGCTCGGCAGGCTGGATCAGCCGCTCGAAGACCTCCCGCGCCAGACGCTCCCCCAGGGTGCCATGACGGTTGCCGGGAAAGCACAGATCCAGATCCTCCCCGGTCATCGGCAAAGTGCGCTCGCCCGTCGCGATTCCGCCATTGTTGAGCGCCGGCACTATCAGCAGACACCCATGTACCACTGCCGGTGTCAGCTCCTGCGCCAAGCGGTGCAAGGTCAGAGCGCCTTCATGTTCATCACCGTGGACGCCGCCGATGAGTGTGATGGTCGGGCCGGGGCTGGTGCCGCGAATGGAACATACCGGCAGGCGCAGATGATTGAGGCCCTTGCTGTCGGAGTAAGGGATCACCAGATGCCCGTGCTGCTTGCCAGGCAGCGAGGGATCGAGTGTCATATGGGTGTCCAATACCCCCAGCAGGGCAGGACCGGGAAAGACATGGGTGTCTGACAGGTCCACATCGAGTTCGCTGGTGTGTAGCTTCGTGCTTGATTGGATCATGAGGGGAGAAGTTGGTTTACTCTATGGAACAGATCGCAAGTAACCGGCGCGATTAGTGAATGATGCAAAAGCTGTGCTATTCCGCCTTCTTGACTAAAGAGTTCTTCGCATGAGCAGTCAGCAACTTCTGATCAGTGGCATTCTGCTGGTAACGCTCCTCGCCTTCGTCTGGGGCCGCTGGCGTTACGATCTGATTGCCATGTTCGCTCTGATGGCCTCGGTCGTGGCTGGCATCGTGTCGCCTGACGAGGCGTTTGAAGGCTTCGGCCACCCGGCGGTGGTGACGGTGGCCGCCGTGCTGATCATCAGTAGCGCACTGCGTAACGCCGGTGTGGTGGATGAGGTGGCCAGCCGGATCAGTCATCTGACTGAAACCCCGATCATGCACATCGCTGCATTGACGGGTGTCGTGACGGTGGCCTCCGCCTTCATGAACAACGTTGGCGCACTCGCCCTGATGCTGCCCATTGCCATGTCTACCGCGCAGGAACGCAAGCGTTCTCCGGCGCTGATTCTGATGCCGCTGGCCTTCGGCAGTCTGCTGGGCGGCATGATGACGCTGATCGGTACGCCGCCGAACATCATCGTCGCCAGTATTCGTGCTCAGGAGGCCGGTGAGCCTTTCAGCATGTTCGATTTTGCGCCGGTCGGGCTACCGGTAGCCATTGTCGGGTTTGCATTCATCACGTTGCTGGGCTGGCGGCTCATACCGCGAGCGCGGATCGAATTCAAGGAAGATGCCAGTGCGTTGGCTGCCGGTGTCTATCTTACCGAGGCACTGGTGCCGGCCAGCTCATCCTTGCTGGGCAAGACGCTGGGAGAGGTGGATGGTCTGGATGAGGACAATGTGGAGGTCATCGGCGTTGCCGGAAAACGTCGTTTCGCACGTGCCGTGCGTGCCGGTTATCAGATTGCCGAAGAGGATATTCTGATATTGCGAGCCCGCTCGAACGATCTGAAGGCCTTTCTCGACCGGCACGGGCTGGAGCTTCGCAGCACGGCTACGCCGACGTTCATACAGCCAAGCCCGGATAACGAAATCATGGCAGAAGGGGTCGTTCGAAATGACTCGCCCCTGATTGGACGGGGCGTGGAATTCATTCGTCGACAAACCGGGCGGACGCTGGCGCTGGTGGGTCTGGCGCGGCAAGGGCGGCCGGTCACACAGCGCTTGCGCCAACAGATATTCCGAGCCGGTGATGTGTTGCTGCTGCACGGTGACAGCGAGTCGGTTGATCAGCAGTTCGGCAGTCTCGGATTGTGGCCATTGATGCGCCGACCGATCAATCTGAACCGTACTCGCAAGATCGCTCTGGCCAGCGGCATCTTTGCACTGGCCATCATCCTGGGCATAGCCGGTGTTGTGACATTGCCGATTGCCTTCATTCTGGCGGTAGGGGCCTATGTGCTGACCGGAATTCTCTCCACGCGTCAGATCTACGATGACATCGACTGGCCTGTCATCGTCCTGCTGGCTGCCATGATTCCTGTGGGCAATGCACTGACCACATCGGGCACGACCCAGTTGGTTGCCGATGGGCTCATACAGATTACCGAAGGTCTGTCGGTTCCCTTGATACTGACGCTGCTGCTGGTTGTCACGATGCTGCTGTCGGATGTCATCAACAATGCAGCTACGGCACTGGTCATGGCGCCGCTGGGGATTGCCATGGCCAAGACACTGGGGGTGAACGCTGACCCTTTCCTGATGGCGGTTGCCGTGGGTGCGTCCTGCGCATTCCTGACGCCTATCGGGCATCAGTGCAATACCCTGGTGATGGGGCCCGGTGGTTACAAGTTCAGCGATTACTGGCGCATGGGATTGCCGTTGGAAATCCTGATCACCGTCATCAGTGTGCCGACCATTCTGTGGGCGTGGCCCTTGTCGGGCTGAAGCTGAGTGTCGTGTTGTACGTGTCAGGGGGCGGTTGGCATTCTGGTTGTTAGCTGTCAGTTCTGATCTCTCAGCCACTATCAGAAATGCGGAAAACAGCGAGCCGGCAATCCCTGACTGGATCAGGAACTGCCGGCTTCACTTGTGCTGAAGCTGGTTCGCAACGAATCACGAATCACG
>CBDUIJ010000024.1:0-30962 GCA_965367215.1 uncultured Granulosicoccus sp. | reverse complement strand
TGGATGTTGAAAGCCAGTCAGAAATAAACCCTCTGCATCCAGTTGAACCGGTTCTGTCACTCCCATGAGTGTCTCCACCAGTCATCACGCTCACAGCAATGACTGTGAGCGTGATGACTTGAATGAGTGGCGGAATCCGCAGTGCGGACTCCTGCCCTTTGGTATGGAACAGCCGAGGGAACTCGACCATTGCCCAGTACCCACTGCCTGAAAGTACAAGCCCTGAACCAAAGGCTTGTGGTGTTTACCGTCCTTGACCGATAGCTTGATCCCCTGCCGGATACACCCGGCACCAGGAGATATGTTGACGTCTACCTGAAGCACTCTGGTAGCGAAGCATATTGGCGTTCTATCGAATAAAGGGACAAGAGTCATGTTGATACGATCAAGGCAAGAGAACAATACATCTCCGGGGCGCTGGCTGAAGCCTGCCATGGCAATCGGATTGAGCCTGCTCACTACCGGGCTATGCAGCACCGCAATAGCGGATGTGCTCGGGGCCAAGAAAGTGATAGCCCTGCGCGTCTATTTTCAGGACTATGCGGAAGATTCGAGATTCGACACCAGCGAATTTCAGGGGATGACCGATAACATCGATCAACTATGGCAAGACACCTCCTACAACAGGAGCTCGATTGACTGGCAGGTGACAGAGTTGTTCCAGTTGCCTGATGACCGGAGCGACTACATTGAAGACCTGGCTACCGGTGATCTGTCCACAGGAAGCAAGTACATGAAGGTACTTCGAGATGCCGTTGCCAACTCCCCGTCGGGAATCGACTGGACAGACATAGACGGGGTTACGGTCATGATGGCAGAAACCGACGCGACCCAATTCCATAGAGGCCAGGCCAATGCATGCGCCTTGCCCATGGGTCCGGGAGGTGATCTGGAAACCGTGGGTTGTGGCATCTTCTCAGAAAATCCATCTGAAGACGCCACGGGTCTATGGGGCAGGATGGCACATGAGGTGGGCCATATGTTTCAGGAAGGTGGTCCGGCACACCCCAGTGACTACAACAGTGACTTTGAACTCATGGACGCCAACTACCCGGGACAGACCGGTATCTTTTCAAAGCAGCCATCAATGGGTTTTCCCGGCTGGCTTGATCAGTGGCGTTATCTCGAATTCGACAACTCGGAAGACGGCCAGTCCCAGTGCCTGGTTGCCATGGAATACGATCTGACAGGCAATCCCAATTTTCAAGCCATAAAGGCCAGGATTACCGAGAGCCTGTATTACCTGATCAGCGTGCGTAGACAAGTGCTTGGGGACGATCTGAACCCCCGTTTCAATGGCATACCTGACGAAGGTGTTCTCATCGAACGCGTCAATGAGGGAGCACAACCCTGGGTGGAAGTGAAAGGCAAGGGAGGTGATCGCACGGTACTCTGGCAGGAAGGTGACACCTATTCGGATACGGGTGACGGCATGTTCATCTCCGTCAATAAACAGGATGACGCTGACAACTACTGTGTCACCGTGCGCTATATGCAGGGTTCGAATCAGCCAGACATGGCAATGTATCCGTGGAGGCAGACGCCTGGAAATACCTATGAGACCACCGACATCTGGAACGATAGCCCGGTCAATGGATACGACACCTACCGCTACGGCATGTGGAATGATCTGGACGGTAATTCCGTACCCAGAGGTAATGGTGACGATCCGGCAGTGGGTCTGCAAAATCGACTTTATGCAAGGGTGCACAACTGGGGCTCGTCCAATGCAACCGATGTGGTCGTCAACTTTGAAGTGACCGATCCTCTGGGTGTCGGTATTGCCGGTTCGAATGGCTGGGCTGCACTAGGCAGTGTTGACCAGAGTGATTTCCCCGCACTCGCCAGCATGGCTCCCGGCGCTTACGTCGATGTCTTCGTTATATGGGAGCCTCAGGTAGAGCTTACGGCCGAACAACTGGATGCGGGCGTGTTCAATTTTCACAGTTGTGTGCGCGTGAAAATCAACCCGGTTGCGGGTGAAGTTGCACTGGCCAACCAGGACGGCAAGCGAGAGCAGGAAAATATTTCGGTGTTCGAAGCGTCAGCTACCGAGGCAGGCGCACCCTATGAGGACGTCATTCACCTGCACAATGATGACCTGAACAACAAGAAATACTTCTATCTCTCGTATGACTCGGAATTACCCGATGGCTGGAAGCTGGACATCAACGGTGGCGAGATGGGCATCCTGTTGGCACCGGGAGAGATGCGTGATATCCCCGTCTACATCCAGCCCGCCTATGCTGCAGAGCTGGGAGCTGTACATGGTGTGAATATCGATGCGGCAAGTCATCGAGTGCTGGTCAACGACCGAGACCCGAGCGATACCCACCTCGAGCTATCCACACTGGGCGGTGTACGTATCGAAGCCCGGGGACTGCTGCCGTCCGAACTCTACTGCAAGGCAGGAAAGTCGCGGCGGATCAGCGTCAAGGGCGTGCTGAAAACAGCCTATGGAGAATTGTCCGACTATGCGGAGAAACTGGCAGAACTGAGCAAGCCTGGCAAGCACATCATTCCGGGCGTGACCATTCAGGCGTTTGACGAGAAGGGAAGACCACTCAACGAAAAAGGTGCTTCCGTCCTGGTCGAAATGGATGAGGACGGATATTTTTCCGGATCGCTGAGCTCGAGAGAGCGTGATATCCATTCAGTACGCTGCCTGTTCTCTGGAACAGAACTGCTGGCAAGCAGCGCCTCTGACATCATCAAGGTTCGGTAGTCGGATGACACGCGGCGTGGCCGGCACTCTGGCCACGCCTTGCCGGCCGCGCCTTGCCGGCCGCGCCTGCCTCGATTGATGGATCCTGCGGCAGGAGTCCTCACGTTATAATCCTTCGGAACCTGCCGGTACGAACTGCGCGGCAAGCAACCAGGCATTCAGGTTTCCCGGAGCAATCCGGACAAATCTGAAACATCATCGAAAGCAACGAGCGTGTCATGACATCAGCGACGAACCGGATTTTTGGAATACCCAATTGCGACACGATGAAAAAGGCGCGTGCATGGCTCAAGGAACATGATGTCGAGTACGAGTTCCACGACTACAAGAAGGCCGGTATTGACGAGGACACACTGCGCCAGTGGATCTCTGTAACAGGTTGGGAAGCCCTGCTCAACCGCCGAGGTACGACGTGGCGAAAAGTGCCTGAGGATATCAAGGACAGCATCAACGAAACTGTTGCCATCGAGCTGATGCTGGACAACCCGAGCATCATCAAGCGGCCCGTGCTCACGACAGGGGATCGCATCGAAGTCGGTTTCAAGCCCGAACAATACGCAGAAGTCTTCAAGTAGAGGACGAGTGGCTGCGCGAGTGGAGAAATCGCTCGGGTGCCCTACCCGCTTACCCGCCAAGAACCGGGAGTGCTCATCGGCCTCTCCCGACAGATCCTACTTCGCCAGCGCAGCCCGCTCGGCCGTGGTCTGGGCAACCTTGTCCCGTAGATAGACCGGTGCTGCCTGTTCGGCACTCAACAGAGCACCCGACAAGGCACTCGGCGTACCCAACGTCAGCAGATCCTGCGCCATGGGCCAGCAATCGGCATGAATGACAGCGTCAGGTGCGGCTTTCAGCACCAGGTCGCGATAGCGCTCTGCCCCTGAACCTGCCCAGCACCAGGTACTGTCAGCAGGCATGGCAGGTACCATGGCGGGTGGTAGCAGCATCTCGTCGGTAACCGGCTGCATCAACCCGTCATCATCACAGACGAAAGCGGCAAAATACACTTCGTCCATACGCGCATCCAGACTCACAGCCACATGCGTCTCGCCGTGTATCCGGTAACACCCCTGAGCCACCGACTGCAGCGTGGATACACCAAAGACGCCGGCATCGGCACCCAGGGCAATTCCCTGCGTCACGGCAACGCCGATACGCACACCCGTGAAACTACCCGGGCCGCGACCGAATATCACGCCATCAAGCTGTGCCGGCACAAGGCCCGCCGTGGCCATCAGCGCATCGACCATCGGCAATACGAGTGCACCATGCTGCTGCGAGGCAATGCGATGATCCAGTAGCAGCTCTCCGTCAACGGACAGACCCACCGAACAGGCATCCGTCGAGGTTTCAATGGCCAGCAGATTCATGATTCCGCAATGTCCTCGTCGAGGGCTTCGTTTTCCAATTGATAGAATTCCTGAACTTCATCCAGATCACGCGTAATGGGCATGGGAGGCAGACTGGTGATGAAGACCTCACCATAGTGACGACTGCGAATGCGCGGATCACACAACATCAGCACTCCCCGGTCAGTCACATCACGAATCAATCGCCCGACGCCCTGCTTCAGCGCAATCGCCGCCTGCGGCATCTGGAATTCGAAGAACGGGTTGCCACCCGCCTGTTTCATGTGATCGATACGGGCACTCATGACAGGATCGCCGGGGGAGCCGAACGGTAGCTTGTCGATCACCACCAGTGACAAGGCATCACCGCGAACGTCCACGCCTTCCCAGAAACTGCTGGTTCCCAACAGCACGGCATTGCCCACAGCCTGAAAGGCTTCAATGAGCTCACGCTTGGGCATCTGCCCCTGTACCAGAATCGGGAAGTCGACCTGCCCTTCCAGTAGTCGTTCCGCTTCATGCAGGGCACGGTAGCTGGTAAACAACAGAAAGGCGCGCCCCTGACTGGCTTCGAGCACCGGTTTGATCTTCTCCACGATGGCCGAGGTATAGGTGGCGTGTTGGGGTTCCGGCAAGCTTTCCGGCAGATACAGCAATGCGTTGTGCCGATAATCGAACGGGCTGTCGACCTGCAGCTCGCGGCAATCTTCCAGACCCAACTGACTGCTGAAGTGACTGAAGTCCCCGCCCACGGCCAGCGTTGCCGAGGTAAAGACCCAGCTGGAGGTCATCGCTTCCATCGCCTTCTGAAAGGGCGTGGCCACCGTCATGGGCGTCATGTTCAGGCTGAAACCATTACGGAAGGTTTCATACCAGTGCACATACTCGCCATCGGCCGGATTCTCGACGAAGCGCTTCAGGGTTTCGGCATGCTGTGAGCAACGCTTGTGACAACTTTCAAGCCCCTTGCCACGAGTCGACCCTTCCGCCAGAGCCTCCTCCAGTGAACCGAGCAGAATCGTCAGACGCTCCAGTTCTCGTTCGATGGCGGCGGTATCCTTCACTGTTACCCAGGCATCGCGCCCCGGCTCGATGGCAAAGGCCAGCCGAAAATGCCGAATGCCGGTTTCCAGTTCCTGCGCCAGATCTCGCAGCTCACGCATGTCCGGTGCTTCATGCAATTGCTCACCCACCGTATCGCGAGCCAGATCCAGTATCTGCCGGCTGCTGAACTTGTGACCGAAGAACTGTGCGGCAATATCGGGCAGCTGATGTGCTTCATCGATGACGAAGGCATTGGCACTGGGCAGCAACTCACCGAAACCCTGCTCCTTGAGCGCCAGGTCAGCGGACAGCAGATGGTGATTGATCACCACGATATCCGACTCTTGTGCCCTCTTGCGCGCATGGTGAACGTAACAGTCTTCCAGGTCCTCGAACTCGTGCTTGGAGCAGAATTCGATATTGGAGACGATGAAGCTCCAGGCCATGGAGTCTTCCGGCACATTCATGACTTCAGCGATATCGCCCGTCTTCGTGTTGCGTGCCCACTCGGCAATGATGCGCAAGTGCTGCTGATGCTTCTCGTCAAGCAAGGCCGGGTTGCGCATGGCGCGCTGCAGTCGATGCTTGCACAGGTAATTGGCACGACCTTTCAGCAGGCTGGTCGACACCCCTGATGACAGGGCTTTCTTGATCAGCGGCAGATCGCTGTAGAACAGCTGATCCTGCAGATGACGCGTCCCCGTGGATATGATGATGCGCTGGCCGGACAGAATGGCGGGCACCAGGTAGGCGAAGGTCTTGCCGGTACCGGTACCGGCCTCGCCGATCAGCACAGAGCCCTTTTCAAACGTGCTGAAGATAGCCTCAGCCAGGTGCTGCTGCTCCGCGCGCGGCGCAAACCCTTTCAGATGTCTGGCAATTGGCCCGTCCTGGCCAAGCACATCCGTAATCGAATCAATCGGTTCCATGACCGGTGCCTCCTTGCTCCGGTTGGCAGCTGCGCATCGGCAGCCTGTCTCTTATCGGTATTGGTATTCTTGCACTTTCCTGTGCGCGCTCCTGACACCCAGCAGATCACCACGGATCTGACGGGCCTGTTCGATGATCAACCAGTTGCGATACAACAGGGTTCTGTCCTCGACACTGGCAAAGGCATTGGACTTGGCCGCATAGCTTTCCGCCAGCGCCGCTTCCAGAGCATCCAGCTGCAGCTCGGCCGCACGGCTCCACAACAAGGGGTTCTGCGGGCTGATGTCCAGTGCTTCATACAGCAGATTCAACGCTGTGCCGTCTTGTCCGGATTGCCGGGCCTTCTCGGCCGATGACCACAATTGCGCCACTTTCTGGTCGTCCGTGTCGCCGCGGGCAATACCGTCGGTACGCGGAGTATCAGGCACCAGCGTCTGATCGCTGGCGGGTGGCGTGCTCGCGCACGCATTGAGTAACAGCACTGAGCACAATACGACTAATGCCTGTACTGATCGTCTTGGAGATGAATTAAGGATGATCATGTTGTCCTGGGAGTCTGCAGGCGCATTTTGCCTAGCTTATTCGGCTACAGCAAGCCTTCAACTATGTTGATCTCTATTCTACGGTTCTGTTCCCTGCCCGCGGCGGTCGCATTGGCAGCTCGAGGGCGGCTCTCACCGTAACCATAGGGCTTGATGCGGTCAGGTGACATACCTTGTGACACCATGTAACGCACGACTGAAAGAACACGTTGTTTGGACAGTTCCAGGTTGTCTGCAGCCGAACCGCGGTTGTCAGTATGGCCTTCCACGGAAATTACCGCATCCGGGTAACGCAGCAAGGCATCAACCATCTTGCTCAGTATCAGGCGCGAATCGACCGACAGATCGGTTTCATTCGGTTCGAATTTCAGGCCTTCGATGGCCCCTGTGACAATTTCACAACCTGAGGCATCAACCAGTGCGCCGGCCGCGGAATCGAGACAGGCGTCGACGATATCGTCAATGCCATCGTTGTCCCTGTCCTTGACCACTTGCTGCGCGACCTGTTCGATCCTGCCTGCCGTCGATGTTGTCGATTCCGGCAAGGTGACGCCTTCAGTTCCACTGCCCGGCGCTCTGCCGGATGCACAACCGGCAAGCACATGCACAGCGCTCAGCAATAAAACCCATTTGATGATGTTCATGGTGCTAGTTCGTTCTCTTTTCATTCGCTTGTCCACGGCCTGGTTTGTAACGCCGAATCAGCATGGTGGCGCTGATGATAGTCAACAGAAACATAAACGGGTCAAAGCCTCTCGATGTTATCGAGCAACCCGCTCCGCCAAGACCGGTGCGTACGACGCCTTCCGATCCGGCCTCTGGTAATTCGTCATCCACGGGTGGTGTATCAGGATCCGTACCAGGCTCGGGCTGCATACCGACCGTGTCCTCACCTGTCGTCTCATCCGGAACCGAACCCGGGTTTGAAGACGGCACGTACTCCAGATGGTCGTAAACAGCATTGCCATTGAGATCCCGCGGCGTATAGGGAAATGCAATCAATCCATCATCCGTGCCATCCGGGCCACCTGCGATGTCGATGAAGTTATCCACATGCCCGTCATTGTCCGCATCCGTGCCTCCAAGTTCCACGATATCGGTCAATCCGTCATTGTCACTGTCCAGGTCCTGGAAATCAGGCAGGTCGGCTGAGTCGGTATTGACCGGAATCAGATCATCCACGCCGTCACCGTTCAGATCGCAGCAGCTCTGATCATTCACACGCTGCAGAAAGTCGGCGATGCCATCGTTGCCAACGGTACCGGGCGGCGCATCGATGCGGGCATCCCCGTTGCGATCGTAAGCTGGCGACACGCCGATCTCCCGGATATCCGGCCAGCCGTCGTTGTCCGAATCCAGATCGAGAAAATCCGGGATCGCATCCTCATTGACATCGGTATTTGCCAGTGTGTAGGCCATGTTGCCAGTATCCACCGGCCACTCGAACACGTCCAGCAGACCGTTGACACCAACCTCACCAACCAGCCGGCCTCCGGTAACACGTAATGTGGCCAGACTGAGTGTCTTGATGGCTCCCGATTCCAGCCAGTCAGGAATACCGTCGTTGTCGCTGTCCAGATCGAGACGATCAGGCATGCCATCACCATCACTGTCACGATCCGACCCGTCCATGGCAATTTCATGCAGATCGGGAATGCCATCGTTGTCGTCATCGACATCGGCGGTGTTCACCACCAGATCGCCATCCGGGTCGTTACGCGCTGATGGCGCAGCGCTGAGTGACTGACTACTACTGGACAATATCCAGAGCAGTGTCGTGGCCAGACACACGGTTGTGCTGCGGCGTGACGGGCAACTGAATCGTTCTGATAGTGGCGAGTGGGATCGCCGGAGTAACAAGCGGACAGATGGCTTCTGCATTTTATTCTTGTAGTTGGAGTCTGACACACACGGCAAAGCTGCCCATGAAGGCTAGCAGAGACGAGTCAGACTGCAATCAGCTCCGAGAAAGAGACCGGCGCCCTATCGAGAACAGGGGCGCCAGTCATCAGGGGTTACCACCTCGTGCCCCTGATTCAACATGCCTTGTATCAACGATTCCAGGCACCGGCCTCAGCCGTTCTATTCCCACTCGATGGTGGCAGGCGGCTTGCTGGAAATATCGTAAGTCACCCGCGAAATACGCGGAATGGAATTACAGATGGTGCGCGACACTTCATCGAGAAAATCCCATGGCAACTGCGCCGCCCTGGCCGTCATGAAGTCAACGGTCTCGACCGCACGTAAAGCCACGACATAATCGTAACGACGACCATCACCGGTCACACCCACAGACTTGATGGGCAGGAAGACGGTGAAGGCCTGCGATACCTTGTTGTACAGATCGTGGCGTAACAAGGCATCGATGAAAATGGCATCGGCATCACGCAGTATGTCGGCATACTCCTTCTTCACCTCACCCAGAATACGCACCCCGAGACCCGGTCCCGGAAACGGATGACGTTGCACCATGATCGGCGGTAAACCAAGATCGACCCCGATGGTGCGCACTTCATCCTTGAACAGTTCTCGCAAGGGCTCGACCAGCTTCAGGCGCATCTCGCTCGGCAGACCGCCGACGTTGTGATGTGACTTGATCAGATGAGCACTACCCGATGTGCTGGCGGCTGATTCGATGACATCGGGATAGATGGTGCCCTGCGCCAGCCATGTGGCATTCTTCAGCTTCGCAGCCTCTTCCTCGAAGATCTCGATGAACAGGTTGCCGATGACCTTGCGCTTGGCTTCCGGGTCGGTGACGCCGGAAAGCGCGTCCATGAAACGATCCTGAGCGTTCACCCGAATGACATGGACACCCATGTTGTCGGCAAAGGTCTTCATGACCTGATCGCCTTCATGCAGACGCAGCAGTCCGTTGTCCACGAAGACACAGGTCAGCTGCTTGCCGATGGCCTTGTGCAACAGTGCAGCCACCACCGATGAGTCAACGCCTCCGGACAGCGCCAGTATCACCTCATCGGAGCCTACCTTTTCCTGTACGCGTGCCACCGCATCATCGATGATATTGTCCGGTGTCCACAGACCATCACACTGGCAGATATCCAGCACGAAGCGTCGTAGAACCTCGGCACCCTGAGTGGTGTGAGTGACTTCCGGATGAAACTGGATGCCGTATCGTCCGGCTGCTTCGTTGGCGATGATGGCGCCAGGCGCATTCGCACTGGTACCCACCAATGTGAAGCCTTCAGGTAATTGCTCAACCCTGTCCCCGTGGCTCATCCAGACATCCAGCTGAGCCTTGCCGTCGGTGGTGTGATCCTGCAAACCATCAAACAGGCGCGTCTTGTTCTCAAGCGTCACACGCGCATGGCCGAATTCACTATGAGCCGCCTGTGCCTTCACCTCTCCACCGAGCTGATGCACCATGGCCTGCATGCCGTAGCAAATGCCCAGAATAGGCACCTCCAGGTCCAGCACGGCCTGAGGGATGGTCGGCGAGCCAGCCTGTATGACCGACTCCGGACCACCGGAGAGAATCACACCGCGAGCCTTGAACTCCCGGACAACATCATTGCTGATATCCCAGGGATGAATTTCGCAATAGACGCCGGATTCGCGCACACGCCGGGCAATCAGCTGAGTCGTCTGTCCACCGAAGTCGAGAACCAGTATTCGTTGATCGTGCAAGTCGGTCATGGTAATCAGCTGATCCGGTAGTTAGGGGCTTCTTTGGTCATCTGCACATCGTGCACATGGCTCTCTCGCATGCCCGCACCGGTCACACGTACAAAGGTGGCGTCACGTCGCATACTGGCAATATCAGGGGCACCGCAGTAACCCATGCTCGAACGTATGCCGCCGATCATCTGGTGAACGATGGCCGACATGGGGCCCTTGTAGGGCACACGACCTTCGATGCCTTCGGGTACCAGCTTGTCTTCAACGTCCTCGTCATCCTGAAAATAGCGATCGCTGGAACCGGCACGCATGGCGCCCACCGAGCCCATGCCACGGTAGGACTTGTAGGAACGTCCCTGATACAGCACGACCTCACCCGGCGCTTCCTCGGTACCGGCAAACATGCTGCCAACCATCACGGAAGAGGCTCCCGCGGCGATGGCTTTTGCCATGTCACCGGAAAAACGAATGCCGCCATCGGCGATCAGAGGCACATCCGTATCGGCCAGTGCCTTGGCCACGTTGTGAATGGCCGTGATCTGTGGCACACCGACGCCGGCGACGATGCGGGTGGTACAGATGGAACCCGGACCGATACCCACTTTCACGCCATCGGCCCCCCGTGCCACCAGATCGGTGGCGGCTTCGGCCGTGGCAATGTTGCCGCCGATGACCTGCACCGAAGGGAAGTTTTCCTTGATCCAGGCAACCCGATCGAGAACCCCCTGGGAATGGCCATGGGCGGTATCGACGATCAGCACATCGACACCGGCATGCACCAGCTGGGCAACACGGTCATTGGTATCGGCACCGGTACCAACAGCCGCCCCTGCGAGCAGTCTTCCCTGAGTGTCCTTGCAGGCATTGGGGAAATCCTGTGCCTTGCGAATATCCTTGACGGTGATCATGCCGCGCAGTTCGAAGTCGTCATTGACGATCAGCACTTTTTCGATCCGGTGCTTGTGCAGCTGCTCGATAGCTTCACTGCGTGGCGCACTTTCATGCACCGTGACCAGTCGTTCACGCGGCGTCATGATGGCCGAGACAGGCTGGTCCAGACGAGTTTCAAAGCGTAGATCGCGCTGAGTGACGATACCCGCCAGCTTCTTGCCATCGACAACCGGCAAACCGGAAATGCCGTGCTGGGCAATCATGTCCATCACCTGACGGATGGTGGTGTCGGGTGAAATGGTAATGGGTTCGGTCACGACACCGCTTTCGTGTTTCTTCACGCGTGACACTTCCATCGCCTGACGCTCGATGGACAAATTCTTGTGAATGATGCCGATACCGCCTTCCTGGGCGAGAGCAATCGCCAGAGGCGATTCGGTAACGGTATCCATCGCTGCCGAGAGCAACGGAATATTGAGTCGCAGGGACCGGGTGAGTTGAGTTGACAGGTCGACATCGCGCGGTAGAACCTGCGAATGCCGGGGTGTCAGCAGAACATCGTCGAAAGTGAGAGCTTCCTGGGTAACAAGCATCGAAAAGCAACCATGGGGGGAGACAGGATGCGGGCGAAGTATACAGTGATTACGGTCGTTGCCGGTGTATGCTTTACCCCGTGGATAAAAAGATTTATACAGTCAGTCGCCTCAATCAGGAGGTCCAGAAGCTACTGGAATCAGGCTTTGGGACTCTTTGGCTGCAGGGAGAACTGTCAAATTTCAGTCGCCCCTCCAGTGGGCACTACTATTTTTCCCTGAAGGACAGTCAGGCGCAGATCCGCTGCGCCATGTTCAAGGGGCGCAATCGCTATCTGGATTTCCGGCCCGAAAGCGGCGACGCTGTCGTGGTTCGCGGCAAGCTTGGCCTGTACGCCGCCCGCGGTGACTACCAGCTGATTGTCGAACACATGGAGCCTGCCGGCGCCGGCAAGCTGCAGGCCGCTTTCGAAGCGACCAAACGGGAGCGGGATGCCCGTGGCTGGTTCGCTCAGGAAGCCAAACAGCCCCTGCCCGCGTTGCCACAGACCATCGGCGTGGTGACCTCACCTACCGGTGCCGCCCTGCGGGATGTGCTGCATGTACTGGCGCGACGCTACCGGCAAGCCAATATCGTTATCTACCCCACGCTGACTCAGGGTGCCAGCGCCGCCCCTGCGATCGTCAGAGCCCTGGAAACTGCCAACCGGCGGGCCGAGACCGACGTACTGTTGCTGGTACGCGGAGGCGGCTCACTGGAAGATCTCTGGGCCTTCAATGAGGTGGCCGTCGCCGAAGCGATCAGGAACAGCCGGATTCCGGTCGTCGCCGGCATCGGTCACGAAGTGGATATCAGCATCAGTGATCTGGTGGCCGATCTGCGCGCGCCAACCCCCTCTGCGGCCGCAGAACTGGCAACGCCCGACACCAGCAGCCTGCAACAGCGCCTGAGCTCCACCACGCGCCGCCTGCACCGGGCTGCTCTGGGCCGACTCGGCTCCAGCCAGCAGAGACTGTCCCAGCAACTGGCGCGACTGCAGCTGAGGCACCCGCAACGTCGCCTTGATGAACAGGTACAGCGCGCTGATGAACTCGAAATGCGCCTTGGCAGAGCCTGGCAGGCACGGCTACATCGCCACCAGGCACGCCTGCAAGGCCTCAGAGCCAGTCTGGACAGCCACTCACCTGCCATGCAGCTTACGCGTCACCAGGCGCGCTGGCAGGCACTGGATTCGCGCCTGTCGGTGGCCATGGCAAACCGCCAGACACGCGCTCGCTCGCGCTTCGAGTTGTTGGCACGAGCCCTGCACGGGGTTAGCCCATTGGCGGTACTCGATCGCGGCTATGCGCTGGTGATGTCCGATGGCAAGCTGGTGACCCAGGCCGCCACTGTTGCGGCCGGCGACGAAATCAGTGCACGGTTCTCAAAAGGAGAAATCACGGCTATCGTGAAGTCTAGTAACCCTTCGAAACAGTGAACATTACATAGACATTGGTTGCTTTTTTAGTTTATTACTGGTAAAACGCAGCGCTGCGAAATTCCTGACAAGCGCAGGTCGTCTCATGGCAAACGATACGTCAAGTACAGTTTCTGGCATTCGTGCAGCTGGACCTTCGGATTCACAGAAGAACGCCGGAAGTACATACGCCAAGTAAGGATTTCACGGAGAAAACTATCTTGTCCACTTCAGCCGACAGCAATTCATCCAAGAAAAAGGTATCCAGCAAGAAAACGGTAGCGAAGAAAACCGCTGCCAAGACGGCAACCGCGAAAAAGACGGCCAAGAAGAAAGCAACGACCGGAAAAGACTCCGACGCCATATCAGCGGCTCAGACAGAGTCAGAAACAGCAATCGACAACGCTACTGCATTAGCGGAAGAATCACCATCCTCAACGAAGGGTTCAAAAAAGACTGTGTCAGTATCCAAAACCAAGAAAACCGCTTCTGCATCGACTGCTCCAAACGATATGGATTACGATGACGATGGAGACAACGGCGAGCTGGAAACCACCAGCAAGTCCACCGTTGTGCCTTACGAGCGTGGCAATGGCCACTACATGGACGCCGCGCAACTGACGCATTTCAGCGAAAAACTCGCTGAGTGGAAGCAACAGTTGATGGAAGAAGTGGACCGTACCGTGGGCCACATGAAAGATGATGCCACCAACTTCCCCGATCCCAACGATCGCGCCACTCAGGAAGAAGAGTTCAGCCTTGAGCTGCGTACTCGTGACCGTGAGCGCAAGCTGATCAAGAAGATCAACGAAGCTCAGAAGCGCATTGACGACGACGAGTACGGCTATTGCCAGACCTGTGGTATCGAAATCGGTGTCAACCGTCTCGAAGCGCGCCCAACGGCAGAATTGTGCATCGATTGCAAGACGCTCGAAGAAATTCGAGAGCGGCAGACTGCCTGATTTCAGGCTCACTGAACAAGGGCCGTCAGGACGATCACCTGCCGGCCGTAGCGGTAGGTCGATTTGCCCCCTCGCCTACCGGATTGCTGCATCTGGGCTCCCTGCTGGCCGCTCTGGCCAGCTACTGCGACACGCGCAGCCGGCAAGGTCTCTGGCAACTGCGCATCGATGATATCGATGGACCGCGCTCGATGCCCGGATCGGCCGATGCCATTCAGAAAACGCTGGAGGCGCTCGGCTTTGAATGGGATGGTCCGGTGCTGTGGCAAGGCCGCCGCCTGGACCGATACCGTGAGGCGCTGCAGTACCTGATCGACAGAGATCTCGTGTTTGCCTGCAACTGCAGTCGCAAGAGCCTGCCTCGTGGCGAGATTTATCCCGGTCGCTGCCGTGACCATCCAGTCGACACCTTTCCACTTGAGGATCACGCCATTCGCGTGCGCCTCTCAGGCACCGTGGCATTCGACGATGCGGTTCAAGGGCCACAGACATTTGACCTGAGCCGTGATGTTGGCGATAGTATCGTCTGGCGCCGTGATGGTCTGGTGTCCTACGCACTGGCCTGTGCCGTGGACGATGCCGACAAGGTCACTCATGTGGTTCGTGGCGCCGACCTACTCGCGGGCACAGGAGCACAATTGGGCATCATCAAGGCATTGGATCTGACACCTCCCGAGTATGCCCACGTACCGGTTGCCATGGACGCCAATGGGGACAAACTGAGCAAGCATTCGCAGGCGTGCCCTGTCGATGAGTCCGACCCACTGGAGATCCTGCAGCGCGCCTGGCAACTGCTGGGTCAGCAGCCTCTGCCGGAAACAGGCTCGCTGGCCGATTTCTGGCAACAAGCCATACCCGCCTGGCAGATGAACCGTGTACCACGTACCCGGCAAATGAGCGTGTGAGTCAGCGCCCGCTCCCCTCTGATCACAGCCTGCTGATTTTCCTGCTGGCACTGTTTCTGGTCAATTCACCACTCAAGCAATGGTGGTCGGCTCTGCAACTGCCCTGGTATGCCATGTACCTGCCCTGGTTGCTGATCATCGTACTGCTGGCCCTGAACCTGCGCCGTCAGAACCGGAACCCTGATCGTGGGGATTGATCTGGCGTTTCTGTTCGTCATCGCTCTGAGCTACCTGGGTCTGCTGTTCATCATTGCCTGGTGTACCGAGCGCGGCTGGCTGCCCGACCGACTGATACGCTCCCCCCTGGTCTACTCACTGTCACTGGGAGTCTATGCCACCTCCTGGACCTACTACGGCAGTGTCGGCCTGGCCGATACCAGCGGCTATGCGTTTCTCACCATCTACCTCGGCCTCACCGGTGCCTTCATTCTCGGCCCCTATCTGTTGCGCCCTCTGCTGCGCCTGTGTCGTGAACACCAGCTGACCTCACTGGCCGACCTGCTGGCCTTCCGCTATGGCGGTCGGGCCACAGGCTTTGCCGTCACCCTGTTCATGCTGTTCGGCATCCTGCCTTATATTTCCCTGCAGATACGTGCCGTCACGGAATCCATCCAGGTATTGAGCCAGAGGGCGCCACCCAATCTGCTGGCCCTGGCCTTCTGCGCCGCGATCACCGGCTTTGCCATCCTGTTTGGCGCACGCCACCTGACGCCGCGTGAGAAGCACCACGGCCTGGTCGTCGCCATTGCCTTCGAATCGGCCATCAAGCTGGTCGCCATGGTCGTGGCCGGACTGTTTGCCGTGACCCAGGTGTTCGACTCCCCCATGGCCATGAGCCAATGGGCGGACAGTCAGCCCGGCATGGTGGCCGAGCTGTACGCCCCGGCCACCACCGGGCTATGGCCAACCCTGCTGCTGCTGTCGTTCTGCGCCGCGTTCACATTGCCGCGTCAGTACCACATGACCTTCACCGAGAATGAAAACCCGAAACACCTGAACACGGCCTACTGGTTGTTTCCGCTGTATCTGCTGATTCTGAACCTGCCGATCATCCCGATACTGTTTGCAGGGCGCTATCTGTCGCTGTCCATGGATGCAGATTTCTACGTCCTGGGCATGACGCTGACCCTGGGTCGGGAATGGCTGGCCATACTGGTCTTCCTTGGCGGCCTGTCGGCTGCCAGCGCCATGATGATAGTGACCACCCTTGCACTGTCATCGATGTGCATGAACCACTTTCTGCTGCCCGCAGCCTTGTCGGTCAATCGCCCACGTGACTTCTACCGACGCCTGCTATGGGGACGTCGCCTGGTCATTGCGGCCATCATCGCAGCAGGCTACGGGTTCTATATCATCATCGAACTGCAGGAGGGCCTGGCCAGCCTGGGGCTGATTTCCTTCGTCGCCGCCGCCCAGTTACTGCCGGGAATCATCGGATTGCTGTACTGGGCTCGTGCCACTCAGGCAGGCTTCATTGCCGGCTTGAGTGGCGGTGCCTTCGTCTGGTTTTTCCTGCTGATCCTGCCACTGATGGACAACCGGGTAGACCCTCTGCAGTGGCTTTCACTGGATACCGATATCTGGACACTGACAACCACCGCGACACTCAGCATCAACAGCCTGCTGTTCGTTCTGGGTTCTCTGCTGAGCCGGCCATCGGAGGATGAAATCGCCGCCTCTCAGGCCAGTAACGAGTATGCAGGCCTGGCCTCAGGCGCCACGATCGCACAGTCGGTCGTGCATTACCGCTACGCCCTGCGCCAGGCCCTGGGCAGTGAAGTTGCTCGCGACGAGATCGCCCGGGCGTTGCAGGAGACCGGCATCGGCAAGAAGGAAACTCGCCGCTCCGAACTGCGTGTCCTGCACGAACGCCTGGAACGTAACCTGACCGGGCTACTTGGTCCGACCCTGGCACGAGAGATCCTGCGCCGTCAGCCTGGCAGTCATGATGGCCTGCTCAGCAACACTCCCGATGCCCGCATGCTTGAACGTCGATTGCAGACATCACGCGAACAGATGCGTGGCCTGACCAAGCAACTGGATGATCTGCGCCAGTATCTGCAGGATGTACTTCGACAACTGCCACTGGGCGTCTGCTCGATCTCCGCCAATGGCCAGATCTACATCTGGAACTCCGCCATGCAGACACTTACCGGCATTGCCGAACGCGATGCCTATGACAAGACGCTGGAACAACTGGAAGCTCCCTGGGGCCCCTTGCTGGCAGACTTCGCCCAATCCTCTGACGACCATCAGTTCAGACGCAAGGCCTTTCCCGGGGATCGCCCGACAACGGTGAACCTGCACAAGGCAGACCTGGGTGCCGACATCGGCCTGTCTGCAGGCGCCCTGCCCGGTCAGGTCATCCTGATGGAGGATCGCACCGATCTGGACAAGCTCGAAGCCGAGCTGGCCCACAATGAACGACTGGCCTCCATTGGTCGCCTGGCTGCCGGCGTTGCGCACGAGATCGGCAACCCCCTGACCGGCATTGCCAGCATCGCCCAGAACCTGCCTGACGATATCGAAGACAGCAATCAGAAACCGTTGATACAGGAGCAGACCGACGACATCCTGACCCAGGTTGGACGCATCAACTCGATCGTACGCTCGCTGCTGACTTTCTCGCATGCCGATGCCGTGGCAGAGACACCCTATGAGGCCGTTGATGTCACCGAGCGTGTGCGTGAAGCCGTGCGCCTGGTCAGCCTGTCACCGGATACACGACAATTGAACATCGACATATCCATGCCTGATTCGGCGCTCGTCAATGGTGATGCCAATCTGCTGATGCAAGTATTCGTCAACCTCATCAACAACGCCTGTCATGCCTCACCTGCGGGTTCCACCATCAGCATTCAGGGAAGCATTCAGGATTCCACCCTGGTGGTCGAAACCATTGACCAGGGCAGCGGGGTGCCGCCGGAGGTGCGCGATCACGTGTTCGAGCCATTCTTCACCACCAAACCGGTGGGCCAGGGAACCGGCCTGGGCCTGTCTCTGGCCTACAGCATCGTGGCAAACCACAATGGTCGACTGCGTATCGGCGACAGCGAACAGGGCACGCGTATGATAGTCACACTACCCCTGTATGACACTGATTCATGAAAAGACTGCTGCTCGTAGAAGATGAAGAAGTCATTCTCAAGGCCTTGCGGCGCCTGCTCGAGCGTAACCATTTCATCGTCGAGACAGCCAACACGGTTGAGCAGGCGATCGAGGCCCAGCCCCGCTCCTTCGATCTGATTCTGGCTGACCTGCGCCTGCCTGGCGCTGAAGGCACCAGTGTCATCCCATTGGCCGATCCGGTGCCGGTGGTCATCATGACCAGCTACGCCAGCGTGCGTTCTGCGGTTGATGCCATGCGACACGGAGCCATCGATTACATCGCCAAGCCGTTCGATCACGATGAGCTGTTGATGGTGATTCAGCGCGCGCTGATGCAGAACCTGATGCAGGCCCAGAACCGCGCCTTGCGACTCGATGTCCAGCGCACCCAGCCCTGCCAGCAGCATGTCAAGGGCACGGTGCTGGAGGACATGTTGGCCAGCCTCGAAGACTTGAAGGATGTACAACCCTTTCTGCACTTGCACGGTGAACGCGGTACTGATCGGGAAGGTCTGGCGCGTCTGATTCATGCCAACGGCAGTCGCCGCGATGCTCCCTTCGTCGTGGCTGACGTCGGTGCCGATACAGCCACGTCCGATGCCATCGCCCTGTTGGGCAACACCGGGGAAGTGCCGCTCGACGGTCTGCCTCCCGGGGGGCTGTTGCAAGCGGCGCGCAATGGCACGCTGGTGCTGCGGCACCCGGAAAAGCTCTCGCATGAGCTGCAGAAACAACTGGCCGAAGTCCTGGAACAGGGAGCCGTGGACCTGCCGGGCAGCAGTCGTCAACGCTCCATCAATGTCAAGGTCATCACCATTGGCCTCGATTCGATCGAAAGCCTGCTGGCGTCCGAGGAGCTGCTTCCACAGCTGGGCAATCTGTTTGTGCATGATCAGTGCGCTGTCCCGCCACTGCGACAACGCCGTGAGGATATCCTGCCACTGGCGCAGCAACAGTTGCGTGCCATGGAAAGACGCCATGGCTATCCACGCATGAAACTCACCACGGATGCCGAAGCGGTACTGCTTGCCAATGACTGGCCCGGCAATGTAACCGAGCTGGACAATGTCATCAGCCGCGCGGTCTTCGTGGCCAGCGGCAACACCGTTACCAGCGATAACCTGGGTCTGGGAGAGGGCACGCTGAGTGGACGGAACCTGAGTCTCGACGAATACTTTCGCTATTTCGTGATTCGCAACCAGGCCCATCTGTCAGAAACCGAACTGGCTGCCAGGCTCGGAATCAGTCGCAAGGCACTGTGGGAAAGACGCACCAAAATGGACTTGCCACGCAGCTCGTCGGAAGAATTGTCCCGCTGAAACGGGCCTCGCAGGGCGTACAGCAAACTGTGAACAATTTCAACCTTCCGAGGGACTTGGATTTACCACATTGACATTGTTTGACTCATTGCCGCTGAAGGGTACACTGCCGACATCAGCCTTAATGTAAGACCTGCGTATGTCGACAGATCATATCTACCCTGTTCCTTCCGAACTGGCAGATTCTGCTTATGTGAATGAGGATCGCTACGAGGAGATGTACGCCCATTCCATCGAAGATTCCGACGGATTCTGGGCAGAGCAGGCTGAGGAGTTCATTGACTGGTTCAAGCCCTGGGACACTGTTCAGGAGTGGGACTTTCACAAGGGTGATATCAACTGGTTCAAAGGCGCCAAGCTCAATGTGGCTTACAACTGCCTCGATCGCCATCTGGAGAAACGAGCCAACCAGACAGCCATCATCTGGGAAGGCGATGACCCATCCGAATCTCGGGAAATCACCTACGCCGAGCTGCATGACGAAGTCAGCCGGTTTTCAAACGCCCTGAAAGGCATTGGCATCAAGAAAGGCGATCGTGTGTGCATCTACATGCCCATGATTCCGGAAGCGGCAGTGGCGATGCTCTCCTGCGCGCGTATCGGTGCCGTTCATTCGATCGTCTTCGGTGGTTTCTCCCCCGATGCACTGAAGGATCGCATCAAGGATGCCAGCTGCTCTCTGGTGATCACGGCCGACCAGGGATTTCGTGGCGGACGCAAGGTGCCGCTCAAGGCCAATGCCGATATCGCCTGCGAAAAGAGTGACAGCGTCAAACGCATGGTCGTCGTCAAGCGAGGCGGCGATGACATCGAATGGAAGGATGGTCGCGACCTGTGGTATCACGAGCTGATTTCCGGTGCCTCCAATGACTGCCCCGCCGTAGAGATGGACGCCGAGGATCCGCTGTTCGTGCTGTACACCTCCGGCTCCACCGGCACACCCAAGGGCGTCCTGCATACCAGCGGTGGCTACATCCTGTATGCCACGATGACCCACAAGTATGTATTCGATTACAAGGACGGCGAGGTCTACTGGTGTTCGGCCGATGTCGGCTGGGTGACCGGGCATTCGTATATCGTCTACGGCCCACTCGCCAATGGTGCCACCACGCTCATGTTCGAAGGCGTGCCTACCTACCCCAGCGTCAGTCGCTTCTGGCAGGTCATCGAAAAGCACAAGGTCAATACCTTCTACACGGCACCGACTGTCATACGCGCGCTCATGGCGCAGGGCGATGAAGCGGTCACCTCCGTCGACAAAAGCTCCTTGCGACTGCTGGGCAGCGTAGGTGAACCCTTCAATCCGGAAGCCTGGGAATGGTACTACCGAGTAGTCGGTGAATCGCGTTGCCCGGTCATTGATACGTGGTGGCAGACGGAGACCGGCGGCATTCTGATCACGCCCCTGCCCGGCGCCACAGCCCTGAAACCGGGCTCGGCCGCCAAACCGTTCTTCGGTATCGAGCCGGCACTGGTGGATGAGGAAGGCAATGTTCTGGAAGGAGCTACTTCCGGCAATCTGGTCATCGCCAGACCCTGGCCCGGCATGATGCGCTCGATCTACGGCGATCATGAGCGCTTTCGCGAAACCTACTTCTCCATGTACCCGGGTTATTACTTTACCGGCGATGGGGCACGCCGTGATGAGGACGGCTACTACTGGATTACCGGCCGCGTCGACGATGTGCTCAACGTATCAGGGCATCGCCTGGGAACGGCAGAAATAGAAAGCGCTCTGGTGCTGCATCATGCCGTTGCCGAAGCGGCCGTCGTGGGTTATCCGCACGATATCAAGGGCCAGGGCATCTACGCCTACGTCACCCTGATGAACGATGCCGAACCCAGTGAAGAACTGAAAGCCGAACTGGTCAGACACGTTCGTTCCGAGATCGGCCCGATTGCCACGCCCGATCTGCTGCAATGGGCGCCGGGGCTGCCGAAGACACGCTCTGGCAAGATCATGCGCCGCATCCTGCGCAAGATTGCCGAGAATGATGTGTCAACCCTGGGCGATATTTCGACACTGGCCGATCCGGGTGTGGTTGATGGACTGGTTGAACACAGGGCCAACCTGGTCTGACCCCTGCTGCGAAAGCCTCGGCATCAGCAGCCTCTCGGAGCCCCTTCGGGCTCCGAGAATCACAAGAACGACAGGTAATCAGTCAGACGTGGCGGTATCGGCCGAGTCACGCAGTTCCAGCACCTTTTCAAGCAGTGCGGCATCATCCCACTCGCGAGGACCCAGTGCCTCGTAAACCACCTGCCCCTGCGCGTTGACGACGATCGTCGTCGGCAAGGCCATCACAGCCCAGTTCGAAAGCGTGTCGACATCGCCGAGCAGCGTCGGGAAATCGATCGGAATCTTCTTCAGGAAACCATCCACAGCGTCCTGACCTTCCCCGGCGTTGATGGCGAGCATGCCCACACCTTGCGACTCGAGCGCCTCCCAGGCCGCATTCATCGAGGGTATTTCCTCGACACAAGGTGGACACCAGGTCGCCCAGAAATTGATGACCCAGGGCTTGCCCTGCAAGCTCTCGGCCTGCCACTGCCCGTCCCCTACCGAGGCCAGGTCGAACTCGGGCAAAGCTCTGTCAACCGTGTCCAGCGACTGCTCGGCGGCCTGCGCGGCCGATGCACACAGCGCCACTGACAGACCGATCGCCCCCGCCCACGCAGACCACTTCATGCTCACTTGCGCTCCTTGAAGTCCAGCGATGCCGAATTGATGCAATAGCGCAATCCGGTCTTGTCCGGAGGACCGTCGGGAAACACATGTCCCAGATGCGCGCCACAGGCATCACACATGACTTCCGTGCGCTGCATGCCCAGCGAGCCATCCGCCTCTTCCTCGATGACATCCTCGCTGGCCGGCTTGTAGAAACTGGGCCAGCCACAGCCGGAGTCGAATTTATGTGCAGATTCGAACAGTGGCTCTCCACAGCAGACACATACATAAGTGCCATCGGCCTTGTGTCCGTCATATTCACCGCTGAACGGTGCCTCGGTACCCTTCTGACGGGTTACCCGAAACTGAGTGGGCGTTAATGTTTTGGCCCAGTCTTCCAGTGATTTTTCTACCTTTCGTGCCACAAGTCTCTCCAGTAAAATCGGTTTGCCTGCCAGCGTACCCATCGAGCCCGTATAATGGGGTGTGAGCGCAAAAAAAACAGTCAGCGACGATGACATGGCCCTCTTCCGCGAGGCTGTCGGGGAAGTGCGCTCGGTGAACAATGACCGTGTCGAAACCGAAAAACGGCCGCAACGTCCCCTGCTCAGACATTCGGAACAGGATGATCGTTCCGTCATGCAGTCCTTGCTCGAGGATCTGAGCGAGTTCGACATGCTGGAAACCGGCGAGCACCTGTCCTACACCCAGCCGGGCCTGCAACGCTCGGTTCTGAAGAAGCTCAAGAGCGGTCGCTATTCCATCCAGTCGGAAATCGATCTGCACGGCCTGACGGTCAACGAAGCTCGTCAGGAGCTGGCCGAATTTCTGGTTGCCGCGCAGGAGCGCCGGCATCTGTGTGTTCGCGTCATCCATGGCAAGGGACGCAAGAATGCCGACCGCGCACCACGCCTCAAACCTGCCGTCAACCAGTGGTTGCAACGCAACCGGCAGGTCATGGCCTTTTGCTCCGCCCGCATGAATGACGGCGGCACCGGCGCTGTCTACGTACTGTTAAAGCGAAACTGAACCTTGATAATCATAGATACAGCCCTGCAACGGCGAGCCGATGCAGGCAATCCCATACGCGTAGGCATCGTCGGCGCAGGCGCCATGGCACGCGGTGTGGCCTTGCAACTGCTGAAGTATTGCCCCGGCTTCTACCTCGCCGGCGTCAGCAACCGCCATGTCGACGGTGCCCGACGCCTCTACAACGAGGCGGGCGTGCAAGACCTTGTGACGGTCGACAATCAACAGGCGTTGGATGAAGCGGTCGCCGCCGGCAAGCATTGCATCATGGAAGATCCACACCTGCTCTGCGCCTGCCCTCATCTTGATGTCATCGTGGAGATCACCGGCGCGGTGGAGTTCGGTGCTCATGTCGTCATGGACGCCATCGAGCACGGCAAGCATGTCGTCATGATGAACGCGGAACTGGACAGCACCGTCGGTCCGATTCTGAAGACGTATGCCGACAAGGCCGGTGTGGTGCTGACCAATGTGGATGGCGACCAGCCCGGCGTACTCATGAACCTGTACCGCTTCGTCAAGGGTATCGGAGTCAAGCCGGTGCTGTGCGGCAATATCAAGGGCCTGCAGGATCCGTATCGCACCCCGACGACCCAGAAATCCTTTGCCGAACGCTGGAAGCAAAGTGCACCGATGGTGACCTCCTTCGCAGACGGTACCAAGATTTCCTTCGAACAGGCACTGGTTGCCAACGCCACCGGCATGCGGGTCGCCCAAAGAGGCATGTTCGGCCCGACGGTGGAAAATTCAGAGCATATCGACAATGCCGGTGACTGGTACCCCATAGACCTGACTCAGCACCCCACAGGCATCGTGGACTATGTGGTCGGCGCGACTCCCGGTCCCGGGGTATTCGTACTCGGAACCCACGATGACCCTGCTCAACAGCACTTGCTGGAGCTCTACAAACTGGGCACCGGTCCGCTGTATTCCTTCTATACCCCCTACCACCTGTGTCATTTCGAGGTACACAACACCATCGCTCGAGCCGTGTTGTTCGATGATGCGGCAATCACACCCACCTTTGGTCCCTGCGTGGATGTCATCGCCACCGCCAAACGCGACCTGAAGGCCGGAGAAACCATTGACGGCATCGGGCACTACATGACTTACGGTGAATGCGAGAACGCTGACGTCGTGCACGACGAAGGGCTGCTGCCCATCGGTCTGGCCGAAGGTGCCGTACTGTTGCGAGATCTGCCTCGCGACACGAGTCTGACGCTGGCCGATGTGCGCCTGCCCGAAGGGCGACTGGTGGACAAGCTGCGTGATGAACAAAACGAACGATTCTTCAACAAACAGGCATAGACCATAGTGAAAGCAGTCATTCTTGCCGGTGGGCTGGGAACTCGCATCAGCGAAGAGACCAACATCCGACCAAAACCCATGGTGGAAGTCGGTGGCATGCCGATCATCTGGCACATCATGAAGACCTATTCACACTACGGCATTCACGAGTTTGTCGTGCTCTGTGGCTACAAGGGTCACATGATCAAGGACTTCTTCGCCAACTATGCCATGCGCGCCTCGTCAGTCGAGATCGACCTGAACGATGGCTCGATGAAGCTGCTGGATCCGGTCAGGGAGCCCTGGAAAATCACCTTGGTAGACACCGGCGAATCCACCATGACCGGCGGTCGAATCAAACGCGCGAAACCCTATATCGGTGATGAGACATTCCTGCTCACATACGGCGATGGCGTCAGTAACGTCAATATCGATGAACTGCTTGCCGCGCACAGGAAGGATGATTCACTGGTCACCCTGACAGCCGTACAACCGCCGGGACGATTCGGTGCTCTGGCATTGGGCGAATCCCAGACCAAGGTCAGCCAGTTTCTGGAAAAACCCGAAGGCGACGGCGCCTGGATCAACGGTGGCTATTTTGCGGTCGAGCCTGCGGCCATCGACTTCATTGAAGGCGACGAGATTTCCTGGGAACAGGAACCACTCAGTGGTATCGCCCACCAGGGCAAACTCAGTGCCTACAAGCACAAGGGATTCTGGCAACCAATGGATACGCTGCGCGACAAGCAGTATCTGGAGTCTCTGTGGCACGACAGAGCCGCTCCCTGGAAGGTCTGGTAGATCATGCAGTTCACGCCAACAGCACTTGAAGGTGCAATGATCGTCGACCTGCAACGGCTCGAAGACGAACGCGGCTTCTTTGCCCGTTCGTTCTGCCGTCGTGAGTTCGAGCAGCTGGGAATGAACAGCGACGTGGTGCAGGCCAATGTCTCGTTCAATGTCAACAAGGGCACCCTGCGCGGCATGCATTATCAGGTAGCGCCGGCCCCCGAAACCAAACTGGTCCGCTGTACACGTGGCTCCATCGTCGATGTCATCGTCGACATGCGTGAATCCTCGCCGACCTATCGTCAGCACATTGCGGTGGAACTGACGGCGGAGAACCATCGCGCCCTGTTCGTACCCGCCAATTTTGCCCACGGGTTTCAGACTCTGGAAGACAATTCCGAGGTCATGTATCTGGTCTCGGGCTTCTACACACCGGAGTGCGAACGAGGTCTGCGGTTCAATGACCCCGCACTGAACATTCAATGGCCAGTGCCTGTCGAACACATGTCCGACAAGGATACGCAATGGCCGTTATTGTGAGCGCACGACCATGAACGAGACTTTCTGGAAAGGACGGCGCGTCCTGCTTACCGGACACACCGGCTTCAAGGGTAGCTGGCTGGCACTCTGGCTGTCGTCCCTGGGTGCCAGAGTCTACGGCTATGCGCTGGCACCTGATACCGACCCCAGTCTCTACCAGCTGGCACGAATCGACGACCTGCTCGATTCGACCATTGGCGATATCCGCGATCGTGAACAGCTGGAGTTGTCCATGCAGGCAGCTCAGCCCGAGATCGTGCTGCACCTGGCGGCACAACCGCTGGTCAGAGAGTCCTTCAAGGATCCCGTGACCACCTTCGAAACCAACGTCATGGGCACAATCAACGTGCTCGAGGCGGTACGCCGTTGCGAATCGGTCAAGGCGGTGGTTGTCGTCACCACTGACAAGTGCTACCTGAATCGGGAATGGGACTGGGGCTACCGGGAAAACGAACCACTCGGGGGGCACGACCCCTATAGCGCCAGCAAGGCCTGCACCGAACTGGTTGCCCAGTCATGGCGGTTGTCCTTCATGGGAGCCGGCGGTGAGGATGTGCGTCGCTGTGCGCTGGCAACTGCCCGTGCAGGCAATGTCATCGGTGGCGGTGACTGGGCGAAGGATCGGCTGGTTCCCGACCTGCTGAATTCCATTGCCGCCAATCAGGATCTTGTCCTGCGCAACCCGGAGGCCATACGCCCCTGGCAGCATGTCCTCGAACCACTGGCAGGCTATCTCATGCTGGCAGAGAAGCTCTACAACGAAGGCGAAGACTGGGCACAGGCTTGGAACTTCGGGCCTCATGATGCCGATGCTCGCAGTGTGTCGTGGATCGTCGAACAATTGATTCAGGAGTGCAGCAGCTCGACACAATGGCACCGTGAGACTGCCGCCCAGCCTCACGAAGCCCAGCATCTGAAGCTCGACTGCTCAAAGGCTCGTCAGCAACTGGGCTGGAACCCGGTCTGGGGGCTCGACCGATGTCTGAAGGAGATTGCGGCCTGGCATACGGCATGGGCCGCAGATGAAGACATGCAACAATTTTCTCTGCAGACCATCAAGCGTTACAGCGACGGCAACTGACGCCGTCGAATGTTGTCAGTACGTGCTGCGCCGGGCTGACCGCCCGCGCAGCCGCCAGAGGCGTCCATCGATGGCGGACAGTCCGACACCGATCAGCATCATGCCCAGAAAGTGCTGCATACCCAATCGTTCGTGAAGGAAGGTATACCCCAGGAATATGGCGGACACCGGAATCAGAAAAGTCACCAGCAACAGATTCGAGGCCCCGGCTGACGCCAGTATCCGGAAATACAGGATATAAGCCAGCGCGGTTGAAAACACGGCCAGGGCAATCATCGCCAGCCAGACATTCATGGCTGGCATCGGCAAGGACAGTGGCTGGTCGACATACAACACCAGTGGCAGCAACAACAGCGTCGATAAGCTCACCTGCCCGGTTGCCGCCATCACCGGACTGATCCCCATGCCCTTGAGGCGTCGTCCAAAGACACTGGCCAGTCCGTAGGACAAGGCTGCCCCGACAATGGCCAGTTGCGCCAGTGTATCCACGCCCAGCCCCTGCAGGGCCGATGGTCCGATCATGACGACGGTGCCGATGAAGCCAAAGAAGACTCCCAACAGCTTCAGACGCGTGAAGCGTTCGTCACTGAGCAACAGGCCCGCCAGTACCACACCGAAAAGTGGTGTGGTTGCATTGAGTATGGAGGCCAGACCGGACTCTATATGCGTCTGCCCCCAGACTATCAGCGTGAACGGAATGACGTTGTTGAGTATCCCCATCACCAGCAAGGCCTGCCAGGCAGAAAGCGATGCTGGCAGAGGTGTGCGCATGAACAGGACAACGCTCCACAGCACCATTGCCGCCAGGGCTACCCTGATCAATACGATGGTCAATGGTGGCAAAGCCGTGACGGCAACGCTGACGAAAAAGAACGAGCCACCCCACAGCACGGATAATCCCGCCAGCATCAACCAGATGCCGATTCCCATGATGGGGGTTATTCCTGTTCCGTCTGGTGTCGCCATGGTGGATGCTTTCGGTGCAAAGTGGCGATACTATGCTGACAAAAGGTATCGACGTCTTCCTTTTTTGTGTTTTCCAGAGTCTGTAGCAATTGCAACAGACAGCCCCAGAGCGCTCAGACAATATACTCAAGTGGATACATCCGATTCATCTGCAGAGACACACGGTCAAGCCATGCGCCTGAGTGACATCGCTGGAACATTGAACGACCTGGCACAGGAACACGATTCCGTATCCATTGGCCGGGTTCTCGAGAAGCTGGGCAACCGAGGCTATGCGCCCTTTCTGATAGTGCCTGCCGCACTGGAAATAAGTCCGGTAGGTGGTCTTCCAGGGGTGCCCACCCTGCTGGCATTCATCGTTGTGCTGGTCGCCGGGCAAATGCTCCTCGGGCGCAATCATCTGTGGTTGCCTGAACTGCTTCGCAAGCGATCTCTGGGTAGCAGCAAACTCTCCGGGGCGCTGGAAAAAATCGACCCTGCCATCAACCGCATGGATCGTTGGTTCTCCCACGAGAGGCTGGCTTCACTGACTCAATCACCGGCGACCAATGTAGCGGCACTCGCCTGCATCCTGCTTGCGATGACGGTACCGCCCCTGGAATTCATCCCCTTCGCCAGTACCGCCCCCATGGCGGCCATAGCCCTGATCGGTATCGCCTTGCTGGTACACGACGGCTGGCTGATGCTGGCAGCGCTGACAGTCTCTACCCTGTCATTCACAACCGTCGGCTTTCTGCTGAACTGAAGCGGATCGGGCGTTACGAGGATCAGCGCACTGAAGTCATCAGTCGACCCACAAGATCCTTCAGTACCTTGGCAGAGATTTCATTGACGAGCTCACCCTTGTCATCAAAGGCCTTGTAGGCGCCTGGAAGAGTTGCAAAACCCGGCACGATCTCGAAACTCAACTCTGCCAGGAAATCACGCAAACGGGGAATGACTCGCACGCCACCCATCCCGCCCGGCGAGGCAGCCGCAATGGCGACCTTCTTGCCCCTGAAGGCAGCACAGGATGCTTCATCACCTTCAGGACGCGATGCCCAGCTCATGATATTGACCAGCAAGGGCGGCACGCAGCCGTTGTACTCGGGGCTGACGATGATCAATGCATCGTGGGAGGCGCATAGTGCCTTGAACCGCTGCATGCTCTCTGGCAGGCCGGATTCTGCTTCAGTGTCCCCGTCGTAGACAGGCGCTGAATAATCGGCGAGATCAATCAGCGTAACGTCGGCACCTTCAAGCTTCGCATAGTTCGCGGCGACGGCTGCCAGTTTCTTGTTGACGGACTCCTTGCGAGCACTACCGGCAAATACCAGAATCTTTTTCATGTTTATTTTGACAGTCGGTTTTCCAGGAAGAAGACCAGATGGTAAACCAATAACGCCATGATGCCCCCACCGGCGACCTGCCAGTGGGGTCAAACTCAGGATTGATGATTCGTCACTGATCAGAACAGGTAGGCTGCACCGACCGCGATGCCATCACCCAGGTCGTCTTCCCTGTCGTAATAGGCCGCTTCGACAAAGGTGTACATGGCAGGCGTGATGTCGTAAGTAGCGCCTACAACCACTTCATTGAAGGAGTCATCACTGTTGTCTGGTGCACCACCTGCCAGGTTACTGAACTGTGTGTCGCCCACATCGACGAACTGATACGTACCGTAAACGTCACCCAGACCGTAGTTGTAACGCGCGCCCAGTGCATAGCGACTTTCATCGGCAACAAAGTTGTCATCTCCGGAATTGTATTGTTCCAGCTTGACCGCCAGTCGCAGATCGTCGTTGACCTTGTACTGCACGCTGAGGCCAAACTGATCACCGGCGTCATAATCACCGGCAACATTGCCATTGGCATCCAGATTCTGACGACCCGTGACATCACCATCGTAGTTGTCCAGCGAATCGTAAACGAAGGCAACTCGGACAGGACCGGTCGCGTACTCGGCACCACCGAAGAATGCCGCCTTGTCGGAGCTGGAGACATTCTCGCTCTCGGCACTTCCCTTCACCTGAACACCAGCGGCAAATCGCAAGCCATTGAAGCTGGGAGAGATGTACTGAAGCTTGTCACCTTCCCGATCGGTCGATGTATCACCCAATGTGGTCAGGCTGTTGATGCCCTGAACAACACCGTTCGAATCAGAGACATCGAAGAATTCGTTGTTGCTGACAGGGTCCTGAACCCAATCATCGATCAGCGCATCCCAGGAACCCACGCGACCGTCACCAAAAGCACCTTTCAGACCGAAATACGCCTGATCACCCGTGTCCAGGCCATTGCCTGTCTTGATTTCGTCAGCATCGGATTCGAATTCGAACTTGAAGTAAGCCGTCAGATCGTCGTTGACGGAATGCTCGCCCTTGAAACCGAGGGTTGAACCATTGTCCCCGAATTCATTGCTGGCATCGACATCACCACTGCCATCAGGCTGCTGGAGACTCCAGAATGCAAATTGCAGATTGCCGTAGACATCGAACGTTGTGCCATCCTTGTTGAAAATTTCAGCGGAGTAAGCACTGGTACTGAGACTCAAGGCACCGACGACAGCGGTCGCCACTAAAGATTTTTTCATTATCCTGTTTTCCTGTTACATCGTCTGGCAGCGCGGCACGCTGTCTTCTGCTTGCAATACTTGTCCGGTATTCAAGCCGCAGGAAAATAATGGCCTCGCAGCATTTCGTCATGCTTGCTGGATTCTTACCATTTTTTAAAGTGCGGTATATCGTTGAACGATTCCGCAGTGTGAACGGGCTATACGAATTGCGTATCTGCCCCGCTATGGCGTTGGTCGAGACGAACGACCCGCTCAGTCAGACTTGCGAGAGCCCCATCGGAAAACCTTCTTTACCCACGATACGACCTTTCGAGTCCAGCGTTTGACGAAGCCTTCCTTCACAACCGTCTGCACAACGTGCTCATCATCCACGGCATCTTCCTCCGTGTCCGCAACAAGCACGATGTCATGCTCCTCATCGGTGGATACCATCACACCAGAATTCGTCACGTTATTCGACGTTTCCAGCACTTCGGAAACAGTCACTTCAGACTCCTCCGAAAACACCTGTATTTCCGGTACTTCCGATACTTCGGGTACTTCGGGTACTTCGGGTACTTCGGGTACTTCGGGTACTTCGGGTACTTCTGGTACTTCTGGTACTTCTGGTACTTCTGGTACTTCTGGTACTTCTGGTACTTCTG
>CBDUIJ010000023.1:0-31090 GCA_965367215.1 uncultured Granulosicoccus sp. | reverse complement strand
CGATTCGCGCGGGCCGATACCCAGGTATTCGAACACCTGAGGATCTCGCAGAATGCCACCACTGGACCAGTAACTGCGCCAGCCACGTGCCTCGGCAGCCAACAGGAGATTCTGAATGGCAGCACCGGTGGCGGCGATATGCTCGACGTTGTTGTCCGTCAACTGCGGCTCCCCGCCGGCTTCAGCTGGATCGGGCAACCAGGTTGCCTGAACCAGAGCACCGCAGGCCGACAGCATGTTCTTGATCTTGGACTGCCAGGCCCTCGCCCAGCGAGGATCGGCATCGATTTCCACCTGCTTCTGCAGATAGTCCAGCAAGGCAAGGCACGCCTTTTTATCGAGCACATGAAAACGCCAGGGAACCACGGAATCCAGTTCTCCCTGACGGTGAGTCTCTTCATGTGCACGGCGATGAAACGGCGCCCAGGCCGCACCTTCGATCATGGTGCGCAATGCCTGCTCGTGCTCGGCGCTCCAGACAACGGTGGACTCCGCCAGACGCTCCGGCGCCAGCATCACCTTGCGCGTATGGCGGGCCCGGATGATTCGGTCAACAACCTCTTGATCGGCTTGCATGGAACCGCGATCCTCCTGCTTCATCTCATTCCTCCCGGGTTCAGACCTTGACGCGCTTGCCGCTCTTGCCGGACTTGTATATCGCGTCAATGACCTTCTGGTTGAGTACCGATTCTTCCAGCGTGAACACTGGCTGCTTCTTGCCTGCCACCGCCCGGCTGAATGCTTCGATTTCAAGCCGATACTGATTCAGACCGGTAAATCGATAGGTGCGCGTGTCGTTGTGCTTCGCGTTATGCACGCGTACTTCATCACCTTCGTACAGATTGGAATTGAATGGCGCACTGAGCTCGATGAATCCCTTGTCGCCGTGAAATACCATGGTCTGTCGATTGGCCATCTGCGTGCTGATGTAGAAGCTCATGTCGACGCCTTCGAATTCCAGCTGCACGCTGGCATAACGATCGGTCTTGAAGTTCGGATCGAACTCGACGCTGGCGCTGACCGACTGCGGTTCCATGCCGGTGGCAAAGCGTGCACAGACCGTCGGATAGACACCGATATCCGGCAAGGCGCCGCCGCCCAGCTCCACCTGATTGCGCATATTGCTCGCATCCATATTGAAGTAGGTGAAGGAGGATTCGATACGGCGCAAGGTGCCGATGGTGCCCTTCTTCAACAGCTCTCTGACCTTCAGCCATTGCGGATGATAGGTCACCATGAAAGCTTCGGACACCACCACCCCTGCCTTGTCTCTGGCCCGAATCAGTTTGCTGATCTCGGACGCCTTGAGTGCCAGTGGTTTTTCAACCAGAACATGCTTGCCAGCCGTGATCGCCTTGTGAGCCCATTCGACATGCTGAGAGGTTGGCAACGGAATGTAGACTGCATCGATATCCGGAGACGCCAGCATCTCCTCATAACTGCCGAAGGACTGTGGCGCATTGAAATGCTCGGCCATCTTGCGGGCTCGACCGGCATTGCGTGATGCGATGCCCTCGAGACAGGCGCCTTCAGCCTGCTGGATGGCCGGCACCACGTGCTCCCGGGCAATCTTGGCAGTGGACATGATTCCGAACTTCAACATGACGATCTCCGTGGCTGTGTTGTCAGGTGCAACAAAAGTGCGTGGTGAATGAATCAGGGCAAGGGCATGGCCTCGATAGGGTCACACCCCGGCCTTGTCAGCTACCGGATGGGTCCGGATCGCCTTGTGATCTCGCAGCGGCCGCTCGCAGCTTGTCTTTCTTGCTCATGCGATGCCCCTTGATGCCCCCGTTGCCGTCCACAGGATGAACGGCCGGGCGCAGAGTGTTGACTGGCTCGAACCCCTCGATTCTTTCACGCGGAATCTTCAGAGACAGGCGTTTTTCTATCAGAGCCAGATGCGCTTCGGCATTGATGTCGACCAGGCTGATGGCCTCGCCAGTCTTGCCTGCGCGTGCGGTTCTTCCCATGCGATGTGTATAGAGCTCCACCGACCGAGGCAGATCGTAGTTGATCACCAGGGGCAGACTGGGCACATCGATACCGCGGGCAGCCAGATCGGTGGCAACCAGAGTCTGTAACTTGCCATCCTGCAGACGCCGCAGAACGGATGAACGCTGCGCGGTGGAGAGCTTGCCATGCAGCACGGCACTGTCGATCGAGGCTTTGGACAATCTGCCCGACAGCTTCTCCGCCCCCTTGCGATCGGCCGTGAAAATCAGGGACGGTGTAGGCAACTGCCCATCGGACAGAAGCCTGATGAGCAGATCAGCGCGTTGCTGCTCATCGACCTGAATGGCGCGATGCTGGATCGCCGGCGCGTCTTCTGCAAAATCGAGAATGGCCGGTTTCTTCAGCAGCCAACCGGCCTTTGCGCGTACCTTGCGTGTATAGGTTGCGGAGACCATGACCCGTTGCCGCGGCTTGAACAGAGCTACCAGTTCGTCCAGCTGATCCTGAAAACCCTCGCCCAGCAGACGATCCGCTTCATCGAGAATCAGTATCTCGACATCGTTGACGTTCAGCCCGTTATGGCCGATGACATCCAGCAGTCGACCTGGCGTGGCGAGCAGGATATCGGCACCACCGCGCAGCGACATCAGCTGGGTATTGATGGACGTGCCACCGCTTATGCTGACCACCTTGCACGGTCTGAGCAAGGACATGAAGTCATCCAGCACGGCCGACAGTTGCGTAACCAGTTCGCGAGTCGGTACGATGATCAGCGTACAGGGGCTTTCCTGACCGCTTGACTGCAGGCGGCGGTTGAGCAGCGGCAGCAGATAGCCCAGCGTCTTGCCCGACCCTGTGCTGGCGGCGACCAGCACATCGCGCCCTTCGCTCAAGGGTGCGAACAGTGCCTCCTGAACGGGAGCGGGCTCGACAAGGCCCAGCTCAGCAAGACGTGCTTTCAGCTCAGGTACAAGATCTGGTGCGTTGAATGACATGAAGCGTAGAATGACGATACCGGCCGGTAGTGTACCCCGTGACCCCGAACGAATACAGCGCAGGCTCGATCGGACATGCTGAACGGTGGTCATGGCAAGAGAGACGTAACCGTTGCCGACAATCCGGGTAATATCACACGATCACATTTCAACCCACCACCTTGCAGGAGACCTCCTTGAGTCACATGTCGAACTATTCCAGCCAATCCGTCAAGAGCTTCGCCAAGGCCGTCTTGAAGGGATTCGGCTGCAATGAGGAAGAGGCTGAAATTGTCGCCGATCACCTTGTCGACGCCAACCTGACCGGTCATGATTCCCACGGCATCGGCATGTTGCCACTCTATGGCGAGCAGATTCTCGACGGCAATCTGGTGCCCAATCAGCAGCCTTTGCTGCACGACCCGATCGGCGCCATCAGTGTGGTGGATGCGCAACGAGGCTTTGGCCATCGCATGGCGCTGCTTGCGCTGGATCACGCCATGCAGTGCGTCCCCGAGCACAAGGTCGCCATACTGGCACTGCGCAACTCCGGACATGTCTCACGCGTGGGCACCTATTCGGAATACTGCGCCGCTCGAGGCTATGTCTCCATACATATGGTCAATGTAGTCGGCCATGCCCCTATCGTGGCCCCTTTCGGTGCACGTGAAAGCGGTTTCTCGACCAACCCCATCAGCATGGCCATGCCGGTTGACGGCAAGGCCGCACCATTACTGGATATCGCCACCAGTACCGTGGCCTTCGGCAAGGTGCGTGTCGCCAGCAACAAGGGCGAAAAGATGCCTCCCGGTTGCCTGGTCGATGATCAGGGCCTGGAGACACTGGATCCGGATCCGATGGCAAAGGAACGCATCGGTGCCTTGTCCGCCTTTGGTGCACACAAGGGATCAGGGCTTGGCATTTTCGTGGAGTTGCTGGCAGGCGCACTGGCGAGCACCGATACGGTTGCCACCATGGAACACCTGCCACACGGTGTCATCAACAACATGTTCTCCATCATCATCGACCCGGCAGCCTTTGACAGCGAAGAAGCGGTGGCCAGGCGCACCATGGAATTCTGCAACTTCATCAAGGAAAAACAGCCGGCTGTCGGCACCGAGTCGGTTCTGTTGCCCGGCGATACCGAACATCGCAATCGGCAGCAGAGAAACGACAATGGCATTCCGGTCGATGACGAGACGGTTCGTCAGATCGTGGACATTGCCGCACACTTCGATCTGACAGCCGCAGAAACGGCCGACTTGCTGAGCCCTGTCAGCAAGTAGTCTTCCTCGAAGGCAGGCTTCAGGCGAAACGCCTTCCGGCATCAATGGTCAGACCCAGACCCACGCTGCCGAAGGCATCGCCCTGTACGTGCTCGGCGTCGGCAAACAGCTTGCGAAATTCCTGTTGCAACATTGGCACCGCTGACGTGCCTCCGGTATAGAACACTCTGGTGATGGCAGACGGTTGCAGCTGGGCATCCACCAGCGCACCGCTGACACAGGCCAGAAGACGTTGTACAACCGGGTCTATGGCATGCTCAAAGCCCTGCCTGTCGATCACCGTTTGCAGCTGACTGGAAAGACCATTGAGCCCACAGGCCGTGGATGGCGCCTCGGACAAGCTGATCTTGGCCTGCTCCACTTCTCTGGCCAGCGCATGGCCGCGTCTGTTCTCCACCACTTCCCGCAGTAGCTGAACCTTTTCCGGCTGCGCGGCATCGAGCTGGATCTGCCGGATTCGCTGAGCAGTTGCCATGTTGTACAACAGCGGGATGCGGTGCCAGGTAGCCAGATCGAAATAGGTGGATTGCGGCAAGGCGCGAGAGGTGCCCTTGACCAGCGACCCCATGCCCAACAAGGGCATCATCGCCTGCAGACTCAGCAGGCGATCGAAATCGGTACCACCGATGTGAATGCCGACCGTGGACAGGATATCCGAGGCCCTGTCAGTCTGACAATGACGAGTCGGCGACAGCCTGATGATACTGAAGTCGGCTGTACCACCACCGATATCGACCACCAGTGCCAGCTGCTCATCCTGCAGCTCACTCTCGTAGGCCAGGGCTGCCGCCACCGGTTCGAACTGGAATTCGACGTGCCGGAATCCGGCGTTCTGAGCGATGTCACGCAGCTGCTGTTCGGCGAGGCGATCCATTTCCGGGTCATCATCGACAAAATGCACCGGACGCCCGAGTACAACCTGAGTCAAGTCCCCCTGCCCCTGCTCCGCCAGCGTGCTCCTGAGGAAACCGAAGAAATCCTGAATGATTTCACTGAACGGGACACGCCGGTTGCGTATCGCCGTCTTCTCACCCATCAACGAGGAGCCAAGGATGGATTTGAGTGAACGCAGCAGACGCCCTTCCACCTCTTCGGTGTACTGAGTGACGGCCTGTTTGCCGAAATAGGTATCCGGAGTTTCGGATGAATAGAAAATGGCGCTGGGTACGGAATAACCATCCGCGCCGAATGCCAGCAAGGTTGGGGCGCCATCGCTCATATAGCCGACGCTGGAATTGGATGTGCCGAAATCGATACCGCCTGCATTCATGAGACTGGGTTCAATGTGCCCGTAACGAGGAACCCGCTAGTGTAAACCACGCACATTCTTGTGGGGAGACAACTAACAGGTTTAGCGACTCGTTCCGCCCGGAGTCGGCTGCCAGGGCGTGCCGCGGCACTTTTTTTCCGATTTCAAGTCGGAGATGTCTTGAACCCTTGCCTCACAACCCAACAATCAACCCACCCCTAAACGGACAAACCGATACAACCATGAGCGAATTGCCTGAATACACCCCACCCAAGGTCTGGAAATGGGATGCCGAGAGCGGCGGTCAGTGGGCCAGCATCAATCGCCCGATCGCCGGCCCAACGCATGAAAAGGCCCTTCCGGTTGGCCGACACCCGTTGCAGCTCTACTCTCTGGCAACACCCAACGGTGTGAAGATCACCATCATGCTCGAAGAGCTGCTGGCAAAAGGCATCGAAGGCGCTGAATACGATGCGCATTTGATCAAGATCGGCGACGGCGATCAGTTCGGCAGTGGTTTTGTCGAGGTCAACCCGAATTCCAAGATTCCGGCGCTGATGGACCACAGCACCAATCCGCCGACACGCATTTTCGAATCAGGCTCTATCCTGCTCCACCTGGCTGAAAGATTCGGCGAATTTCTGCCCAAGGACCCGGCGGCTCGAACCGAGTGCATGAACTGGCTGTTCTGGCTGATGGGCAGCGCCCCGTATCTGGGTGGTGGCTTCGGACATTTCTACGCCTATGCCCCGGTAAAGATCGAATACTGCATCGACAGGTTCACCATGGAAGTCAAGCGCCAGCTGGACGTGCTCGACCGTCACCTGGCAGACAACACCTACATGGCCGGTGATGAATACAGCATCGCGGATATGGCCATCTGGCCCTGGTATGGCGCATTGGTACTCAATGTCGTCTACGAAGCCGCAGAATTTCTCGATGCCCCCTCCTACAAGAACGTCACCCGCTGGGCCGAGCAGATCGGCGAGCGTGAAGCGGTCAAACGAGGTCGTATGGTCAACTGTACCTGGGGAGACCCTGCATCACAGCTGCATGAGCGTCACGACGCCAGTGATTTCGACACAATGACGCAGGACAAGATTGCCCAACAGGCGTAATCACCAACTGTTCAGTGCCAGTATTTCAGGCCGAACATGTGAAGAGCCGGAGGCGGACACTGCGATTCGATACTCGAATGCAGGGTTCGTCTGCGGCTCTTGACTCGCACACGGGCCTGTCTGGTGGTGGCGCTAGAGAACCTTCGAGAAACGCGACCTTGACTGGTGCTGTTGCAGGTAACGATCAAAATGGCTGCCGACAATACGCAGGGCCTTGCGCCGACCAACAGGTGTGACCAGCACGCGTCTGTCTTCCAGCTCCACGTACCCCAGCTCGACCAGAGGCTGCAGAGCCTGCAGCTCTTCTTCGAAGTACTGATCGAAATCGATCAGATAGCCGATCTCGAATGAAGACTTGTCTATCTCTCCCTGACACATGATGGCCATGATGACCGCACGCCGCAGCACGTCGTCGCGTGACAGCTCCACGCCTCTCTGGGTCGGCAGAATGTTCTGCGAGACACGATCGCCGTATTCGTTGACCCCCTTGAGGTTCTGGCTGTAGCAGCTGCCCACCCGACTGATGGAGCTGGCACCGATAGCCACCAGATCACAGTCCGGCTGAGTGGAATAGCCCTGAAAATTGCGGTGCAAACGCCCGGTGCGGTGCGCATTGGCGAGACTGTCATCGGGCAAGGCAAAATGATCCATGCCGATGTACTCGTAGCCTGCCGCATCGAGATAATCGTTTGCCATGCGAAATATGTCTTGCTTCAGCTCGGCCGAAGGCATGTCCTCCATGCTGATCAGGCGCTGCGCCTTGAATCGGCTGGGCAAGTGGGCGTAGTTGTATAAAGCGATGCGATCTGGGCGCATTGCAATGACAGCCTCAACCGTACGGGCAAAGCCTGCCAGTGTCTGCTTTGGCAGACCATAGATCAGATCGAAGTTGGTGGACTCGAACCCGAGACGTCTTCCAGTCTCCAGCACCGATTCAACCATGCTTGCCGGTTGAACACGATTGATGGCTGCCTGCACATCCGCATCGAAATCCTGAACGCCCAGACTCAGGCGGTTGAAACCCGTTTCCCTGAGAGTGACCATCTTTTCTTCGTCAACGGTTCTGGGGTCGACTTCCATGGAGTACTCGCCGGCAGACGAGAAGCTGAATCGCTCACCAATGGCTTTCATCAGCCATCGAAGATCTTCACTTTTCAGGTAAGTGGGCGTACCGCCGCCAAAATGAAGCTGTAACAGACGTCGATCACCGCTGAGCTGCGAGTCCACCATGGACAATTCCTTGACCAGATGCTTGATGTAACGCTTTGCCTTGCTGTAATCCCGAGTGATGGTCTTGTTGCAGGCGCAGTAGTAGCACAGCGCCGCACAGAAGGGAATATGGACATACAGTGACAGGGGAACGGCTGGCTGCAATTCTCGAGCGGCAAGATTACGGGCGTAATCCTCCGGGCCAAATGCTTCCACGAAGCGATCTGCCGTCGGATAGCTGGTGTATCGAGGCGCGCGCATGTCCAGACTTTCCACACTTTCGGGCGTCGTCTCGACAATTGCGGGTGCCTCGGGCTCAGGCCCGTTTTCATGCCATTGCAGGGGATAGGAAACTGCCGAGCTGTTGGGAGAATCCCCAGCAGCAGCTTCCTTCCGACGATTGTGCAAATGAACAGTTTTCATGATGCTACTATTACGCAGGCACACCGAACTGTTATTGACTATTGTCAACGATCCTCAGACAGTAGAACCCGCTAGGTAGTCCAGAGCACCTGCTGATTTATGGAAAACAAACTGGCATCAACGCCGATTTCAGGGAAGTTACTCTCAGGCGGTTCTCTGGCTGCAGCCTGTTCCACCTGCAGTTTGCGAGAATTATGCGTTCCCGGGGGAATCCCGGTCTCCGAACTGGAGAAACTCGATGCCCTTGTCTCCCTGCGCCGACGCGTCAAGCGCGGCGACACTCTGTTCAATGTCGGTGATGAGTTTCGTGCTCTGTACGCGGTACGCTCAGGCTTCTTCAAGACGCGCATCACCTCCAGCGACGGGCGAGACCAGATCACCGGTTTTCAGGTACCTGGCGAACTGTTAGGCTTTGAAGGTGTCGCGACCGAACAGCACGGTGTCGATGCCATTGCGCTGGAGGACAGCGAAGTCTGCATCCTGCCCTATGGCGAACTGGAACGCATTGCGCGCGACTTCCAACCCTTGCAACATCAGTTGCACCGCGTGATGAGCCGCGAAATCATGCGTGAACACAACGTCATGCTCTTGTTGGGCACCATGAAGGCTGAAGAGCGCGTTGCGGCCTTCCTGCTGAACCTGTCCGAACGTTATCGTCATCTCGGCTACTCGTCCAACGAATTCATTCTGCGAATGACACGGCAGGAAATCGGGAGTTATCTCGGCCTCAAGCTGGAGACTGTTTCCCGAGCTTTTTCGAAGTTTCAGGAACAGGGTGTCATCGAAGCACAGGGCAAGAAGATCAAATTGCTGGACATGGAGCAACTGCGCAAACTGGTCAGCAGCCACAAGGGCTGACAGGCCGGCGGGAACACGCAGCTTCCTGCCTGTTGCTCCTTTGACTCAAGTCAACAGCCTCTGCAGACGCCAGCGCTACACTGGTTACATTGCAGTAGTCAGCTGACTACTTCAGGCAACTTGAGGATACGTGATCATGAACTTCAAGACTCTACTCGTCAGTCTTAACAACGAAGCCGAAACCGAGCGATTGATGCCCGCTGCCATCATGCTCGCCCGTCAGTTCGATGCACACCTGATCGGGCTTTACGCCCTGCAGAACATGGAAATCTATGCCAGCGTTTCCATGCAGCTTACCGGCGCAGCACTGGCGCAGCTCCGCGAAAGCCAGGAAGCGCAGGCAGAGCGTGTCAAGGCTGTCTTCGAAAAACACACGGCGGCGGAGGACTTCGTCGCCGAGTGGCGTCAGATAGAGACCTCCGTGGCTGCAACCGGAGAGCAGGTAGCAGAACAGGCCCGCTGTGTTGACCTGGTCATCATGTCGCAGATCGATGTGGACACGGACTCACCTGCCCTGGCATCCGCGCAGCGCCGCGTCATCGAACACTCAGGTCGTCCCGTACTGGTGATTCCACGTGTCGGCAATATCGCCACGATCGGCAAACGCACACTGATCGGCTGGAGCGGAACCGGTGAGGCTGCCCGCGCAGCGCACGATGCCATTCCCTTCATGCAGCAAGGTGATGAATCCCGCATCTTCTGGGTCACCGACGCCAATGCATCCGCCGAGGGCGCCTTGAAGGAATCGGGTCATGACCTGGCGCGTAGCCTGGACAGGCACGGCATCAAGACCATCGTCTCACACCGTCCCAAGAGCCAGATCGCCATTGGTGACGAGCTACTCAACGAGGCCGCCGATACCGGTGCCGATCTGATTGTCACGGGCGCATTCGGTCATTCCCGTTTGTACGACTTCGTCATCGGAGCCACCACGTCGCACCTGTTGGCGCATATGACCTCACCCGTGCTGTTTTCTCGCTGAACCCGCATAGCCAGCAGACCCGCTTCGCTTTCGAGCGAATCAGTTCAATGCGGGCTTGCTGACCGGATCTGCCTTGCGGCGTGTGGTCATCCACACGCCAATGGCTGCCACCACCATTCCCAGCCATGCCAGAGGCGTCATCTGCTCACCCAGCACCAGCCAGGCAATGAACGCTGATACGGGCGGCACCAGAAAGAACAGGGCCGACACGCGAGTGGCCTCGCCTCGACGGATCATCATCAGCAGCAGACTGATGGCCAGCAGCGAGTTACCCAGCACCAGATAGGCAAGTGCAAACAGAAACGGCACGGTGACCGTAATGTGCATGGGCTCGAACAACAGTGCCAACGGCAGAGTTCCTGCCAGTCCGACACCGTACTGCAGCATGTTCGATGTCAATGGGTGATGCCCGACACCGAAACGCTTCTCCCAGATGGTCGCCAGAGTGAAGGTGATCAGTGCCGCGACCGCAAACAGAAGCACCGTCAGGCTGATCACACCGATTCCCGAATTGCCTGCCAGCACCATGGTGGTACCCGTCAGGCCGAGCAGCAAACCCGCCCAACGTTTGAAGGACACCCGCTCCTGCGACAACGCCGGCATGATCAGAGCCACCAGTATCGGCTGCAGCGAGGTGATCAGTGCCACCGTGCCGGCAGAACCGCCGTGGGAGAAAGCCATCCAGGCGGTGCCAAAGTAGACCACCTGAATGAGAAATCCGACGAAACACAGGTGAAACCACTGTGATCGTGTACTGGGCAAGGCGGGTCTGACGACCAGAAAGAACGGTAGCAGAATGACCAGCACGCAGGCATAACGCAGCGCCAGCAAGGTCAGTGGGTCTGCATCGCTGATGCCCAGCTTGGCAACCGTAAAGCCACCGGACCACAGCAACAGGAATATGGCCGGAGCGCTCGCTATCAGCAGTTTCATGAAATCGTTTCGCGACCGCGACGCGGCATTGTCAAATCAGCGCAACTGGCTGTCCTTGCTGCCACGCCGGTTCATGCTGGCAGACGCCTCGGCCTTGCCATCCAGGGCTTCCTGGCAGGCGACACACAGTCGCACACCCTTGACTGCCTGGCGACGCCGTTCGGGAATCGGCTGCTCGCACTCTTCGCACAGCAACAGACTCTCGCCCGTCGGCAATTGCTGTCGAGCACGAGACACCGCCTCGTCCACACTTGCGTCTATCTGGTCCTGTACCGCACCGTCTCTTGACCATCCACCAGCCATGAATCCTCCGATCGCCTCAGTCGCCGCCAGGCGGCGCGCTACCAGTTTTCAGCACCACCGTCGGACTCATGAGTCCGACGACTTCGCCCACAGATTGATATCTTCCTCACTGGCACTGGCATCAATCGCATCCAGCTCTGCCTGCGTGAATTCGAGGTTGTTCACCGCACCTGCACACTGCGAGACCTGCTCGGGCTTCGAGGCACCAATCAGTGCCGTGGTGATACCTTCGTTACGCAGTACCCAGGCGATAGCCATCTGGGCCAGACTCTGGCCTCGCTGGGCGGCAATCTCGTTCAACGCGCGAATGCTCTCGATGGCCTTGTCGGACACGAAGGAACGCTTCAGGGACTTGCCCTGCGTGGCACGACTGCCTTCGGGAATACCATTGAGGTATTTGTCAGTCAGCATTCCCTGAGCCAACGGTGTGAAGGCGATGGAGCCGACGCCCAGCTCTTTCAATGTGTCCTTGAGACCATCGGTTTCTACCCAGCGATTGATCATGTTGTAGCTGGGCTGATGGATGACACACGGGGTGCCCAGACTTTCCAGAATGGCCACCGCCTGGCGTGTGCGTTCCGAATTGTAGGAAGAGATGCCGACATACAGCGCCCTGCCCGAGCGCACGATATGATCCAGCGCTCCCATTGTCTCTTCCAGCGGCGTATCCGGGTCGAAGCGGTGAGAATAGAAAATGTCCACGTAATCCACGCCCAGACGTTTCAGGCTCTGATCACAGGAAGCAATCAGGTACTTGCGGCTACCGAACTCACCGTAGGGGCCAGGCCACATGTTGTAGCCTGCCTTTGAGGAGATGATGAGCTCGTCCCGATAGGCCTTGAAATCACTGTTCAGAATCTTGCCGAACGCCGTTTCAGCCGATCCTGGAGGCGGTCCGTAATTATTGGCCAGATCGAAATGCGTGATCCCGGCATCGAAGGCGGTATGGCAGATCTCTCGTTGCGTCTGAAAGGCGACGTCGTGCCCGAAGTTGTGCCATAGGCCGAGGGAGATGGCCGGCAACAGCAGGCCGGAATTGCCACATCGCCGATAGGGCATGTTGCTGTAACGATCTTCTGCAGCTTGATACGTCATTCGAGATTATCCACCGGGAAAGGTTTTGACTTGAGCACATGATACTGACTTATCGTGCCTCGCACCTTGCATTGTCAGAACCATCAACATCCTTGACGATCGGCTCTGAGGGACGGGATGAGGCCGACGGGCTGGACAGCACACCGACAGCCCCTCCGATTTTCACAGGCGATCAGTTCATCAGGGCAACGGTACATGCAGTACGAAGCGGAACAGCGAATAGAAGCCGACCATGATCACGATGCTCGATGCCAGAAAGACAGCGGCGGCCTGCACCGTCCAGCGATCATGCATGGAGGCAATCAAGGTTCCGCCAAAAGCGATGAAGCCCGCAGGCAGAAAGCCCAGTTGCGGCATGGCCAAACAGGCTGCCAGCATCGACAATACCAACAGGATGCGCCGCCACCAGGCACCTCGGCCGAACCCCGGCTCCTGCACGGGTCGTAGCAGACTGCCGACAATGCTCAGCATGGAGCAGACAATCAGCACGATGGCAGCTGCGCGAGGAAAGACCTTCGAGTCGATATCACTGTATGACAGGGAGTCGTAGAGCGTCACGACACCAACAATGACGAAGACAGCAGACACGATCAGACTGCCCAGCTGACCACCTGTGTCGTTTTCCAGCTTGTTGCTCATGAGCCTGCTCCCGAATCAACGCCTGCCCGTCGCCGGCGACGCGCCGCAAACACCGGATACAGCAAGGACAACAGCGTGAATGCAACTATGGCCTGCGAGATGGGCCTGCCGAAGAACATGCCAGGCAGGTTCTCCGTTGCCGAACCGATGATCCAGGTCTGCACGAACCCCTGCTCCGCTATCGGCCCCAGTATCAGGCCCAGCACGATGGGAGAAGCTGCAAAACCGAAGCGACTGACCACCCAGCCAAAGACGCCGAGACCGATCATGATGATGACATCGGACACACTGTTGCGGATGGCAAAGGTTCCAATCAGGGTCATGAAACCGACCGACGGTACCAGCATGGCCTTGGGAATGGCGACGATGGATTTGTAGGCATAACGCCCGATCAGCAAGCCGACCGGCAGCATCAGCAAGGTGGCGATGATCAGGCCGTAGATGAAGGTGTAGGCGATCGAGCCGCCACCCGATTGAAACAAGCCCGGACCGGTGCGAACCCCCTGTACCAGCAAGGCCCCCAGAATCACGGCGTCAGGCGGTGTTCCGGGGATACCCAGCACCAGCGTCGGGATGAAGCCGCCACCGACGGTGGCATTGTTGGCCGCCTCGGTGGCAATGATGCCATCGGGCTCACCCTCACCGAAACGTTGCTCCGGGCGAGCGCTGCGGCGGGCTTCGGAATAAGCGACCAGCCCCGCGACCGAGCCGCCTGCACCGGGCAGGATACCCACCAGCGTGCCGATGATGGAAGAACGCAGCAGGTTGAACTTCGATCGCATGGCTACTCTTGCCGCATCACCTACTCGTACCGACTGCACACCCGTTTCAATGGACAGATGCCGATCTGGTGTCGCCGCCAGATCGATCAGCACCGGAATGCAGTACAGCCCGATAAGCGCACCGACTACACCAAAGCCACCGATCATGGTCTGTGAACCGAAGGTGAGACGAATATCAGCCGATATCTCGGCGACGCCCACCGTTGAGAGTATGAGGCCGAATGCGCCACCGGCGAGCCCCTTCAACAGATTGCCGGTTGATAGCGATGCAATCAGTGACAGGCCGAATATGGCCAGCCAGAAATACTCCACCGGACCGAATGCCAGCGCCACTCGCGACAGTGGCGGCGCCAGAAAAAGCAGCGCCAGAGCCCCGACCAGGCCGCCAAAAACCGAGGCGAAGCAGGCCAGGGCCACAGCCAGATCGCCCTCTCCGCGCTGGGCCATGGGATAGCCATCGAAGGTGGTGGCAATGGCGGAAGGCGTGCCCGGCGTATTGAGCAGAATGGCCGCATAGGCGCCACCATAAATGGCTCCCGTGTAGATTGCCCCCAGCAGAATCAGCGCCGACGCGGGCTCCATGCTGAAGGTGATGGGTACCAGCACCGCCACCGCCATCGTTGCCGTGAGCCCCGGTATCGAACCGATGACCGTGCCTGCCACCACGCCAAAGAAGGCGAAGGCGATGTTCAGCGGTGTCAACGCCGAGAGAAAACTACCTGCATCCATATTCATTCATGCCATGTGTCGAAGCCACGCCCGTGTCGACACGGACATGGCGTTCCGATAGCCAGTAGCAAGGCAGGTCGCTATTCGATCAAGCCGGCTTCACGCGCATCGCTCAGATACTCGTCGGTCAGCTTCTGCATGAAGTCAGCCATCTTCGCCTTGTCGATATCGAGCATGGCGAAGCCACCGTCGAGCATTTTCTGCCTGAACGCCGGGTCGGCATTGATTTCACTGATCATGTCAGACCACATCTGCGTCGTTTCATCGCTGGCCGAGTTCGGCAGTGCGATTCCCCGATAGGCACCGCCCACCATGTCGAAACCCAGCTCCTTGAACGTGGGGACCTCGGGAAACAGGGGATGTCTTTCTTCCATGGCGACTGCCAGCAGTCGCACGGCCTCACCCTGCTGCGCACCGACGGTGGTGTAGCCCCACTCGGCCTTGACCTGGTTGCCTAGCAGAGCCGTGACCGCGGCCCCGGTACCCTTGAACGGCACATAGGTGGTGCGGATCTCGGCCATCTTGTCGAACTTGATCTGGGCCAGGTGATTGGCCGAGGCCTTGCCTGAGCCCGACAAGGTGACCTTGCCAGGATTGTCACGCGCGTCATCGATCAGATCCTGCAACGACTGATACGGACTGTCTGCCGCCACCACGATGGCATCGGGGGTGTAGTGAAACATGTGGAAAGTATTGAGGCCTTCCGTGGTGAACCCGACCTCCTTCTGGGCCGGCTTGATGATGATATGCGGCAGATTGACACCCATGATGGTCTGCCCGTCCCCATTCAGCCCGTTCAGCGACGCCCAGCCCACGGCCCCACCGCCACCCGGCTGGTAGGAGACAATGAGGTCCTGGCCGAACTTTTCCTTGAAGAAGGGCTGCTGCAGCCGTGCGGAAATGTCCGATTCCCCGCCCGGACCAAACGGAATGATGTAACTCACCGAGCCATTGAGCTCGGCGCTCGCAGAGCCTGCCACACTCATGATGGCAGCAACCATCAAGCCCTTGAAAAGCCTGCTTTTCAACATGGTATTCCTCCTGTTTTTTTATATTCCAGCCGTGTCGGGTGTCTTGCCCGCTCACGTCTGCACATCTCCTTAATACATCTCTGTCATATATCGAGGCTGGTGTGTCCTCGTCTTTGTGTCAGGCTGCATTAAAAGTGTACCCAACTGTACGCTGGAACAATCCGCCCGTGCAAGTCCGCCCAGCACTCGCTGCACTTGCTAATATTGCCAAATAGACCGTTCACACGCCGCACATCTTGATGCGGCCGCCATTCAGTGCATGAACTCCTGCCCCATGACAACAACACTTCATCACCCCTTTCTGGCCTCATTTCATCAAAGCCTGTCCAGCCAGATCGAGGGGGAATGCGATTTCAGCTCTGCGGGAGTCGCCCTGTACACCAGTGATGCCTCCAATTATCGACAGATCCCGCTGGGCGTGGTCTACCCGAAACACAGCAACGATATCCGGACAACCGTTGCCCTGTGCCGCGAGCACGACCTCCCGGTACTGATGCGCGGCGGCGGTACCTCGCAGAACGGCCAATGTGTCAATGAAGCCGTCATTCTCGATTGCTCCCGCTTCATGAACCGCGTTGTCTCAATCGATGTTGCCAGCCGGACTGCTGTGGTCGAACCGGGAATCATCTGCGACTCACTCAAGGCGGCTGCCGAAGTCCATGGCCTGACCTTCGGGCCAGACCCTGCCACACACAGTCGTTGCACTCTGGGTGGCATGATCGGCAACAACTCCTGCGGGCCCCGTTCCATGCTGGCTGGCAAGACGGTGGAGAATGTGCTTGAACTCGAAGTGCTGACCCGTGACGGCGAACAGATGTGGGTAGGACCTGTCAGCGATGAAGAACTGGAGACCATCATCCAGGGCGATGACGCCAAGGCCAGAATCCATCGACAACTCAAGGAACTGCGCGACCAGTATGCCGACGAGATTCGCGCACGCTACCCGGATATCAAGCGACGGGTCTCTGGCTACAATCTGGACCAACTCCTGCCGGAGAACGGCTTCAACGTCGCGCGTGCACTGGTCGGTTCGGAAGGTACTTGCGTCAGCATACTGCAAGCCCGTGTCAGCCTGATCGAGAACCCTGCCTGCCGGCGCCTGATCGTACTCGGCTTTGCCGATATCTTCACGGCCGGTGACAGTGTTCCCGAGATCATGCCGTTCAAGCCCATTGCCATGGAAGGCCTGGACTGGAACATCATCGGCGGACTGGAAGCACGGCAACTCAAAGCCCGTGAAATCTCGCTGCTACCCGAGGGCAGAGCCTGGTTGCTGATCGAACTGGCAGCACCGAATGAAGCCATGCTGGATGAGAGTTGCGCTGCATTCGAAACGGCCATGCGGGACTCGTCACGAGTGACGTCCGTCCGACAGGTGCCGGATGCGGCGCAGACCGCGGCGCTATGGAGCATTCGCGAGCAAGGCGCATCGGCCACCTCCATGAGCCTGGACCCACACGCACCTGACCCTGTTGTCGGCTGGGAGGATACGGCTGTCGATCCCATGCAACTGGGAGATTATCTGCGCGAGTTTCAGGCCCTGGTGGATCGCTATGGCTACACCACGAGTCTGTATGGTCATTTCGGTGATGGCTGCATCCATGCGCGGATCACCTTCGACACCCGCACGGCCCATGGTGTCGAGCAATGGCGTGCCTTCAGCAATGAAATCGCCCATCTTGTCGTGCGCTTCGGAGGTTCATTGTCGGGTGAACACGGCGATGGCCAGGCCAAGGCCGAGTTTCTGCCCATCATGTTCGGCGAGCAACTCATGGAAGCTTTCCGGCAATTCAAGGCAATCTGGGATCCACACTCCAGGATGAATCCGGGCAAGCTGATCGATGCCTACCGGATGGATGACAATCTGCGCTTCGGCCCTGATTACCAGCGTCCGAAGATGGCAACCACCTTGCAATTCGTCGAAGACGTCGGTGGGTTTTCCCGCTCCTCGGAACGCTGCATCGGCATGGGTAAATGCCGCTCCCTGTCCGGAGCCATGTGCCCAAGTTATCAGGCCAGCGGTGAAGAGCGCTTCTCGACCCGCGGTCGAGCCCACCTGTTGCATGAACTGGTGCGTGGTGAGGTGATCAAGGATGGCTGGCGAAATCCGGATATCGCCGAGTCGCTGGAACACTGCCTGTCATGCAAGGCTTGCAAACACGAGTGTCCGACGCAGGTCGATATCGCCGCCTACAAGTCAGAGTTCATGTCGGCTCACTACAAGGGTCGCAAAAGACCTCTGCATCATTATTTCTTCGGCCGTATCGGCACTCAGTTGCCACTGCTCTCACGAGCACCGCGAATCGTCAATCATCTGCAGAAAGGGCCTTTGGGTACACTGGCCAGGCGCGTCCTGGGCATCAGCCCGGACAAACCATTACCCACACTGAGCAGCCCCTCCTTTCGTCGCTGGACCCGCCTCAATGCCGACAGACAGGATGATGTCTTCAGCTGGTTTGGAGACAGCTCACTGCCGGTCACGGTGCTCTGGGCCGACTCGGTCAATGCGCACTACCATGCCCCGGTGCTGATCAGTGCTGTCAGCGTACTGCGCAAGGCAGGCTTTCAGGTTGCCGTGGCACAGGCACACTTCTGTTGTGGCCGCCCCTTGTATGAATACGGTTTTCTGGAACAGGCGCGCCTGCAACTGACGCAGATGCTGGAGAATTTTCACCCCCACCTACCGGAACAGGCAGCAGTCGTGGTGCTGGAACCGTCCTGCCTGTCGGTTTTTCGGGATGAGATGATGCGGTTGTTTCCGACCGATGCTCGCGCTGCCGACCTGAATGCGCGTGCCATGACCCTCACCGCCTTGCTGACACTGCACGGCACCCAGCTGCAACGCACCCTGCCTTCCGGCATCATGCATCTGCATTGCCATGACAAATCCTCGGGCCTGCCTCACGAACGAGAATGGATGCAACGCTGTTTCGAGGAACTGAATGAACCGGAAAGCAGCTGCTGCGGCATGGCCGGCACCTTCGGCATGCGTACCCAGACTCGATCCCTGGCGCAAACGCTGTTTGCTCGCAAGCTGCAACCCGCTCTGGACAACCGCGCCTCCGAGAGCGTTGTCGTGACCAACGGCTTCAGCTGCCATGAGCAACTTCACGACCATACTCGAAGTGATGTCCTGCACCCGGTGCAAGTGCTGGAGAGGTGTCTCTGAGGCTGCACTCAAGCTCAGCAGACCCGCCGCCGCTATACCGTGCATGAGCTTCAGTACGAAGCACCGCGTGCGTATCACGGCAGCCGATGGCAACAGACAACCCCCTCACTTTTTCAAGTTTCCTGAAGTCGCAGGTCTTGCGCGCAGATTACGTGGTGATTGACGAGCCCACGCCTGACAGAACGCGGTTTCCCCATGAGCAGAAACTGGAGATCCTGCATGCACTGTGCATCCGCCGCGGGTACCGAGAGGCACAGGACTGCGAGCGGATTCGGCGCACCTTGTACACGCAGGAACATGACGACGATCGTCCACCACAGCTGTTACTGGCCCTGGCCTATCTGCCTGACCAGGTCATCAGTCTGCCCGAGCGAGTAGACAGCGGTAGTGAAAACAAGGCGATTGCCGAGCTCCGCCTTGCAAGCTCATTCTCGCCCGTTCGTACACACTATCGGCTCAGCTCCCTGAGCTGGGACCGGCGACGCTACTGCCTGTATCTGCCTGATGATATTCACTCATTACTCATCGAGCGTGACTGCGCACTGCTCGCCGCGTAACCGTAGACGGTACCGGGCGTTTTCAGGCGGACAGACAAAGTCTGTCTTCCGTCATGACCCATGGTGTGACAGACAGGCATAATCACCGCATGGACCGATTCGACAAAGAACTGCTTTCCCATCTACAGGCCGATGCCTCGATCAGCAATGCGACGATCGGAGACCGGATAGGCCTGTCTGCGTCGCAGGTATCCCGCCGTCGTACACGCCTGGAAACGCAAGGAGTGATCAGCCGTTATCGTGCTGAAGTCAATCCGGCATCGGTTGGTCTTGCTCTCAATGCCTTCGTCAAGGTCAGACTGCATTCTCACAGCAAGGCCTCATCGGTCAATTTCAGGGAACTCGTCAGCTCCTTGAGCGAAGTCCGCCTGGCTTGCGCCATCACCGGCGATGCCGACTATCTGCTGCATGTGAGGGTGAAGGACTTGCAAACCCTGGCCACCTTCATCAACGAGCGCCTGCTCGCCCATCCGGATGTCAATGAAGTCCGTTCGGATGTCGTGCTCGAGCTGATCAAGGATGACGCGACGATTCATCTGGACTGACACGTAAAACTCGAGCAAAGGATTGCAAATACTGCCATCGGCATTCTCGGCTCCTGGCAACAAGCCCTCTTTTTCCGGCGTTCGGCATTCGACCCTTGGCTTTTGGCTTTTGGCTCCGTGCTTTCAGCTTCTGGCTTTCAACCCTTGTCCTTGTTGAAAAAGGCCCAGATCAGTTCGGAGATATTCGGCCCTTCTGTCATGCTGAATGGCCCCGGTTGCCCGCCGATCCAGCCATGCTCGATGCCTTCGACCGTGAGATAACCCAGCCTGACGCGACCTTTCTCGTCCGTGTACTGCGCCAACCGCCACGGAATCTGCCGCGTGGTACCCATATCGAACTTCGCCGGGTCAATCGGCAGCTCACAGACCTGGCTCCATATTTCCACCAGGTTCTGCGATACCGCGACATCCACCAGCTTGTCCGCTGTGGACTGGATGACCAGCAAGTCCGGGGCATCGCTGACAAGCGCCTTGTCCAGTAATCGTCGGAGTGTGGCCATCGATTTATAGCGCACCGGTATCGACCGAGCATAGCTGACCGCTCTGGCACCTTCACCATAGGGAACCCCGGCCACACTCGCCCCACTGCGCCAGATGTCGCTGTACGTTGCCAGACCAACGATACTCATCGCCGCTCCCGCCGACAGGCCACATATATGTAACCGCTCTGGATCTGCCGCGAATTTGTCGACAACTGACGCCACTATCTGTTGAATATCGCCTATCTCCCCCCTGTCACGCATTCGCTGACGCGGCAGCCACCATCCCCAGCAATTGCGAAAGCGCAATACGGCATGACTCGTGATGAAAGGGTAGACAACAATGAAACCTTCCCGGTCAGCAATATGATCAAACCCGGAGATGGTCTGCACGTCCAGATGGGTCTGCTTGCACCCGTGCAAGGCGACAACAACCGGCAGTTTCTTCTCGCCATCGTAGCCCTTGGGCAGATATACCCGATAGCTGCGTCGCCGGCGTATGAAACGTGCCTTTTTCTGCAGCACCAGATCGATGGAGCGCCCAATCGACAAGCTGTTTGACGAATTTCCCAGCAGGGAATCCGGGTCGGTAATGAGATTCACGATTGCCAATTTCAGTGTGTTGCTTCTGCAAAATTCTGCTTTTTGTCAATATACGCAATGCATCACAAAGAAAACGTTAAACATAGTTACCTGTAATCAACAATCCTTATATATCAATAACTTGAAAAATATTGATAAATTCATAACAGCGTTTTCTCAACTTCACAAGATAAAAAACCGCTACATACAGTATATTGCGGTGCAGCATAACAACCGAACAACATTCAAATCGCGCAGGCGAAGGACAGGCAATATCATGAATAAGAATATAGTTCTGATTACCGGAGGAACGGGAGCCATCGGTACGGCTCTGTGCAAACAGTTCGACACCGACGGGCACAAAGTCGTTGCCAACTGCCACCCTACCGATGTCGAGCGCAGTACTGTTGTCATCGACGAACTCAAGGCTTCTGGTGTGGATGTCGAGCTGGTCGCTTTCGACGTGACTGATGCCGCAGCCTGTGAATCAGCCGTTGCCGACATCGAATCCCGCATCGGCCCCATCGCGGTTGTCGTGAATGCTGCTGGCATAACACGAGACGCCAAGCTGACCAACCTGGAACCTGCTGAATGGTCAGCCGTTCTGCGTACCAATCTCGACGGTGTTTACAATGTCAGCCGTCCAGTCATAGCGCCGATGACTCAGCGTAAATTCGGCCGAATCATCAATATATCTTCGGTAAACGGACAACGTGGCCAGATTGGTCAGACAAACTATTCCGCTGCCAAGGCCGGCATGACCGGATTTACCAAGGCACTGGCTCGCGAAGTGGCCCGTGACGGCATTACCGTCAACAGTGTCTCGCCAGGCTACGTCCAGTCACCCATGATCCAGGCGGTACCCGAGGCGGTACGTGAGAAAATCGTCAAGCAGATTCCTGTCGGCCGATTCGCTGAACCTGAAGAAATTGCTCGCGCAGTCAGCTTTCTGGCCAGCAGCAACAGTGGCTACATTACCGGCACCGATCTCTCGGTCAATGGCGGTTACCACATCGGCTGATTCCGCTGACAATCGATCGCGGCTTGCCCGACGATTCGATTGTTTCACCGGATGACCGCGCAGTACCAAAGGGAGGCCCACAAGCCTCCCTTTTTTGCGAGCGCTACAAATACTTTCAACGGCCCGGGCCACGCAAGAGCCCGGTGAAGAAAATGCCTTCGCGACAGTCAGATCCGTCTTGTCCGAGCAGTCTGCTTGTCATATGCCAGGCGCATACTGGCTGCCGCCAGCGATACTGACCCCGGTTCGCCCGGCAACCCGATGAAGACTGCAGCGCATTATTTCGTGACCACAGCATGATGTAACCATTTCCCGCTATTCACGATATATGTGAATATTGTAAGTTGTTGTTTTTGCTAGCTTCAGAAAAAATTCCTTAAATTTCCAGAAAAACGTACCGCTACTTGTTGCATTGCAAAAAGATCGTCTTTATACTGCACTGCAACAAGACAGATAACTGTCCTTAACCAGCACCAGCAACCGGAGATTGAAACCATGATCAACATGACAGACACAATGAACGAACAAGTAAAGCAAATGATGGACATGCAAGCACGCAGTCTCGAGCCAATGCGAGTATTCGCAAGCGTTGCTGTAGAAGCTGCCGAGAAAGTCGCTCGCCAGAACTACGCAGTTGTTGGCGACGTACTGGAATTCTCTACAAAGCAAGTACAACTGCCACTGTCAACTGACAACCTGAGCGATGTTGCTTCTGCACAAATGGCAGAAAACAACGCTTTCGTTGAACTGATGAATGGCCGTGCCACTGAATATGCCGATATGGCCCAGCAGCTCAGCACCAAGATGCGTGAAGCAGCTGAAAGCGTTTCAGCTTCATTCAGCAAGTAATAATCGTTCGGGTGTGTCGGCATCAGCCGGCACCTCGGGCAATGCGCATCAGCACTTCGCTCATGCGCCTCCGGACTACCCGCTCTCGCGGGTAGTCCGGTTTAACACTTATAAATATGTGTATTTGGGGAGTCTCTGATGAAAAATGTAAACGAACAATTCGCTGAAATGCAAAAGAAAACACTCGAAAGCCTCGAGCCCATGCAGAACATGAACACTCTGGCTGCTCAGGCTTTCGAACGTATTGCCCGCAAGAACTACGACCTGATGGGCGACCTGGTTGACTATGCAGTTGCCCAGGTGAAAGTACCTGCCAACCCGAACAACCTGCAGGAAGTCTACGAGCAGAAAGTTGCCGAGACCAAGGCATTCGCTGAAAAAGTGAACGCACGTGCAAAGGAATATGTTGCTCTGGCTGGTGAACTGGGTGAAATGGCTCAGTCAAAAGCTGCCGAATCAACCGATGCGCCCGCTGCCAGCAAGCCAGCTCCTGCAAAGAAAGCTCCAGCAGCTGCCAAGCCTGCTGCTGAAGCTGCTGCAAAGCCAGCTCCTGCCAAAGCCGCTCCTGCCAAAGCCGCTGCTGCACCTGCCAAGTCAGCTCCTGCCAAAGCTGCAGCTCCTGCTAAAGCCGCCGCTGCCAGTAAGCCTGCCGCCGCTGCTCCGAAGAAAGCCGCCGCTGCCAGCAAGCCTGCTGCCAAGGAAGCTGCACCAGCTGCCAGCAAGGAAGCTGTTGCCAAGAAAAAGCCAGCCGCAAAGAAAACTGCTGCCAAGGCCAAGTAAAACGCAGTACCGGCCAGCCTCTACACGTAGCGTAGTGTAGAGAGCTGGGTTTCTTCATATCAGTTGACGAATCCTGTCCGGTGCTACAGTGTAGAATGCGGTATCGAACAAGAGGCTGGAAACGTCGTCGTGAAGAAACCTAGAATAATAAAAAAATACGCCAATCGGCGACTCTACGACACGGAAGCCAGCAAGCACGTCACTCTGAGCAACATCCGCGAGATGATTGTCGACGGTGATGATATTCAGATCATTGAAGATACAACCGGCGATGACATCACTCGCCCTCTGCTGCTCCAGATCATTGTCGAGCAGGAGCAATCAGGCGGCCAGCCCATTCTTACCGAATTGCTGTTGGCGCAACTGATCAGATTCTACGGTAACCCCATGCAGGGCATGATGGCGGAGTACCTTCAGAAAAGCGTGAGCACATTCGTCAGCCAGCAGCGTACCGTTCAGACGCAAATGCAGGATATGCTGTCCAACACGCCGCTGGATACGATGAGAGAACTGGTCTCGAACAATATGAAGACATGGGAAACCATGTTCACCCCTCCAACGGATGAAGCATCTGCGGAGCCGGGCAAGAAGAAGGAATAAGTGATTCGGGTTGTCAACCGGAACACGCGTCCCTGTCAGTGGGTTGCATGACATAGATTAAAGCAGGTTCGCCGTGTTCGGCTAGTGCCAGCAAACTGCAACGATACAGAGAAATACAGTGACCGAAAAAGACGACACCATGCAAAACCAGATGGAAGAGATGACTCGCTCATTCTCCGAAATCTGGCACAAGAACACGACCATGATGACTGAGATGCTCAATCAGTCTCATGAAATGGTGACGAAGAACATGGACCCGATGAACGTCGGGCCATCGTTCGCCAACGCAGCCAAGGTCATGGCGAGCGATCCCATGAAACTGATGCAGGCCAACTATGAGCTCTGGAAAGAGCACATGGAGTTGATGCAACAGGCTGCCATGGCGCTGATGAAAATGAGCGCCGAAGGTGATGGCGGTGCATTCGACCGCCGCTTCAGGCATGAGGACTGGACTTCCAACCCCATATTCGATTACATCCGAAAATCCTATCTGATCACGTCCCGCTGGATGGTCAATACCATGACCGCCATTGAAGGTCTGAGCGAAAACGACAAGAAGAAGATCGTCTTTCACTCCCAGCTTCTGGCAGATGCCTTCGCCCCATCGAACTTCCTGCTGACCAACCCTGAAGCCATTCGCACCATGATCGATACGGGCGGACAGAGCATCATGAAAGGCCTGCAGAACCTGCAACGCGATCTTGACCCCAAGACCAGTCAGCTCACCATCATGATGTCTGATCCCAATGCGTTTACGCTGGGTGAGAACATTGCAACCACACCGGGCAAGATCATCTACCAGAACGACCTGGTACAGCTGATTCAGTACGAACCCACCACAGCCAAGGTCCATCAGCGCCCCCTGGTCATTGCGCCACCCTGGATCAACAAGTACTACATTCTCGACCTGCAACCCAAGAATTCCTTCATTGCCTGGGCTGTCGAACAGGGATACACGGTGTTTGTCATCTCATGGGTCAACCCTGATGCAAAACTGGGTGACAAGACCTTCGAAGACTATATGCAGGAAGGCATTCTTGATGTACTTGACGCAGTAGAAGAGGCCACTGGCGAGCGCGAAGTGTCCATGATCGGCTACTGCATCGGCGGCACTCTGCTCAGTGCAACTCTGGCCTATATGGCAGCGACCGGCGATGATCGTGTCAAGGCTGCGACATTCTTTGCATCCCAGGCTGATTTTTCAGAAGCTGGGGATCTCAAGATCTTCACCGACGAAGCTCAGGTCGATCATCTCGAACGCATCATGGACGAAAAGGGCTACCTCGACGGTAGCTCCATGGCCACCACGTTCAACATGTTGCGGGCCAATGATCTTATCTGGTCTTTCTATGTCGACAATTACCTGCTGGGCAAGGATCCGTTGAAGTTCGACCTTCTCTACTGGAATGCAGATTCCACGCGCATGCCAAGAAAGACGCATCTGTTCTATCTGCGCGAGATGTACATCAACAACAATCTGTCAAAACCCGGTGGAATCTCTCTCAAGGGCGTACCTATCGACCTGTCCAAGGTGACCATCCCCATCTACCTTCAGGCGGCCAAGGAAGACCATATCGCGCCCTACCCATCTGTCTTCAAGTCCACCAATCTGTATTCAGGACCGGTGCGATTCATGCTGGCAGGATCAGGCCATATCGCAGGCGTCATCAATCCTCCTTCTGCCGGAAAATACAATCACTGGATCAACGAAAACCAGCCGAAAGATCTCGACCAGTGGCTGGACGGTGCGGAAGAATTCAAGGGGTCCTGGTGGACCGACTGGAACAAGTGGCTGGCACCCTTGTCCGGCAAGCAGGTTGCCAAGCGCATTCCGGGCTCCGGCAAGTTGAAGGTGATCGAAGACGCACCGGGAAGTTTTGTATCCATCAAAAGCTGACTTGTCCTGACGACTTGCCGAATCAGCGCTGTAACCCGGGCTGAACCGGAATATGAAAAAGCCTCGTACTTCGAGGCTTTTTTCATTCAGCGCACCCTTGTCGAACGAGCTTGAAGTCTGGTCCAGAGAGATTTTTGGTTAACCTCATGAACTCCGATATACCGCTAAGCAGACTGGGAGGCAATGGCCCCACAGTGGTTCTCATCCATGGCTACGGTGCAGACCGGTTTACATGGCTGACAACAACGCCAGCCTTGCTAAACAGAGCCAGTGTCTGGCTCATGGATTTACCCGGTCATGGCAAAGGTGATCGTGACTGCGGTGATGGCTCCCTGTCGACCATGGTCGAACGAGTCGGCAAGAGCCTGCAAGGCGCAGGAATCGACCGCGCACACCTTGTCGGTCACAGCCTTGGGGCAAGAATTGCGATGGAGCTGGCCACACAGACTCCTGATCAGGTCGAGTCACTGTTTCTGATATCACCCGCAGGCGTCGGCGGCAGTATTCACATGGATTTTCTGAGCGGCTTCCACGATGCAGCCGACGAGCTGCGTATCGTGGAACTGCTGCAAATGCTGGTGCATGATCCTCGCATGATCAGCCGAAGCCTTGCCGGACGAGTTCTGGGCTATCTGGAACAGGACGGCACTCGCGCCAATCTTCAGCGGATTGCCTCAGGCCTGGTCTCTGCACAGACCGAGCTGGATTCGACCTTGCGCCGCCTGAGTGAAATCGACATACCCTGCAACAGCGTCTGGGGACTGCAGGATCGCATCAATCCTCCGGAACAGCATTCGATCCGCAGATTGCCCGGCGAGATCCATCTGCTGGAAACCTGTGGCCACCTGCCTCATCTGGAACACAGCACCGCCGTCAATCGAGTGCTACGCGAGTTTCATCGTACCGTCCTGACTGCCGACTGACACCGGATCAGCTCGGTAGCGGGGCTTCCGCACGTATCAATCCAGCACCCTGCAGATCACTCCACAGGCTTGCCGGTATCGGCATGTTGAACCACTGCAGAATCTGTTGCATATCACGCCGAGTTCTGGGCCCGGGAATCACCGTAGATACTTGAGAAGAGCCCAGCGGGAACTGCAGGGCCGCAGCCGGTAGCGGCACGCCATGTGATTCGCAGACGTCCCTGATCTTGCGGACCCTGTCCATGACTGCCTCAGGCGCCCGGGCATAATTCCAGGTGTCTCCACCGGCGAGTATTCCCGAGTTGAACGGTCCGCCCAGGATAATGGACGTGCCTGCAGCGGCGCATGCCGGGAACAGATCATCCAGCGGATCCTGCTCCAGCAAGGTATAGCGTCCGGCCAGCAGGAATGCATCCCAATCGCCGTGGTTCATCGCTTCCAGACAGATTTCGCGCTCATTGACTCCCAGACCGATAGCCTTGATGTCCCCATTGGAACGCAACTCGTCCAGCGCCTTGTAGCCACCGCTCATGGCATCGGCAAAATAGGCACGGTTGGCCTCTTCGCCATGTTGCATGACGCCGATATCATGCAACAACAGAATGTCTATCCGATCCAGTCCCATCCGCTGCAGACTGTCTTCGTACGAGCGCATGACCCCATCGTAGGAATAATCGTAAACCTGATGAAAAGGAAAACTGCCGGGCCATTCGCCAGCCGAGGAATCGGTGGGCAGGCCGGGAGCCAGCAGTCGCCCAGCCTTTGTCGACAGCACATGATCATCGCGGTGTCTGAGTCCGTTACCGACAAAATGTTCGGATCGGCCAAAGCCATAGAATGGCGCAGTATCGACGTATCGGACATGATGCTGCAAAGCCTCGTCAATGGCTCCGACAATATTCTCATCACTGTTCGGTTGATGATTGCCGGCCATGGCCGCACAACCCAGGCCCAATTCAGTCACTTCCAGGGACGTATTACCAATCCGTCGAGTTGCCAGTCCAGTCATCACTTTCCCTGAGAGTTCGCCGCATGACCGGGAAGTATAGCAAGAGCGATTTTCAGCGAAACCGGATTTTACCGAAACCTGCCATCTCGTCCAGCGGCTCCAGTGTCGCGATGTAATCGAGCCTGATGGACTGCGTCTGACCATCCATGTCCAGAAGCAGGTACTCACCATCGCCCTTTAACGTTTGCGTGTTCCTTGCAACTCCCACGTACTCCTGTGGTTCCGGCATCCTGCCGTCACTCTCACTGACGAGTGACACTCTCACTCGACAGTGATGGATACAGGCCAGCTCGATGTAATCATAAAGACCACATGCCACTGCCTGATAATCATGGCTCGAATCAGTCATCTTGCAGTACCTCAGCTACCACCCGATGGAGATCTACTGAACAGTTGCGAACATCTCAAGCCTTGCGCTTGCCTTTGTCGTTTTCACTGACAATGGATTCCAGGGTTTCGCTATCACCCTGCCCAGCTTCTCCCATGGAACCAAGGATAGGCAAGGGGTCAACGAATCTCCACGCCGGTAGTGAGCTTAGCATGCTGCTGACAATGGCCCCGCCTCGAATCAGGTAGATCAGATACCCGACTGAAAACCCCGAGGTGATCGTGATGGACGAGCCAACCAGCGCCTTGCTGAGCTTCTGCTGGGATTCGAGTTCCTGTTGCTGATTCTCGAAATTGTTTGCCAGCATGGACAACGTCTCCATGTCTGTCCTCTCGGCAGCAGCAAACAGATCGGCCAGATTGACCGATGGGCTGAAGATATCCGCTGCAGAATCCTTGACGACACCCAGTCGCTTTGCCTTGAACGATTCACCAATTTGCTCGGAGATGACGCGCGCCTCCGACACGTTCCTGATTCGTTCTGACAACTCTGCGGTGGACACTCGTTCGACATCCTCGACGTCCGCTATTCTTTCGGATTCCGAGTCCACGCTATCATCGACAACGACGCTGGAATCATCACTGATTCCAACCGGACTCAATCTGCTGCTCGTCACCAGTGTTTCCGATGGTAACCCTTCCAGCAGCGCGCTGGTATCGACAAACCGTTCGGGCTCGGGCTCAGGTTCTGGTTCGGGCTCAACCGGATTGGCCGGTTCTGACTTCGGCTCGATCTGCAAGTCCAATTGCAACTCTGCCCTGCCACCTCGTCCATCATCCGCCAGCAGATTCAAGGGCAGAGATTCAATACCATCAGGCACATCGCCGAGCGAGATGGCCAGGGTGGCCGGGTCAAAAATGATCCAGGAAGGAAGCTCACCGCTATCACGCGGTTCCAGGGTATAGGTAAGCGGGTCGTTATCCTGGTCAGAAAACAAGCCTGTCGGCAGATTCATCGGCTCCTCATGCCCCACGCTCAACTGTTGTGCTCCGCCTTGCGCGACAGGCACATCATTCATATCCTGCGTGCTGATGACTATCTCACGACTGACAGAGCCACCCTCACCATCCGAGACAAAGATGGTCAGTGTCAGGTTGGGTTCGTTCTCATGGTCCAGGCTTTCACCCGGTTTCAGGCTGATTACATTGCCATCAAGCGTGAACCTGTCATCACTCAGAAATGACGTCAATACATCACCTCTATCCGGATCGCTAGTGGCAATCGTTGCAACCACGGCACCAGCCTGGTTTTCCGCCACGACTACCCGCGCATCGGTGTCAAGCGACGGCGCCTGATTGACATTACCGACAACCAGTGAGAAAGCGATATCTCGAGATATTGCGCCTTCTGAATCGGTTGCTCTGAGGTACAGAGACAGCTGCCCCGTGTCTGCATCGCCAGGTGTGCCGAAGAGTGTCTTGCCGGACTCGTCAAAGCTGAGCCATGACGGCAGTGCGGAACCATCTGCCTGCACAACTTCCCATACGAGCGTGTCACCTTCGTCAACATCACTGAACAGGTCATTCTCCAGCACCAGCGAGAATGGTTGCGCCTCCACGGCAATCTGGTCCGCAACAGAGCCCGCAATTACCGGCGCAGAGTTCCCACTCACACTGATACTCACTGTCGCGGCCATGGAGATATTTCCACCTTCATCCGTGATCGTGTAAGTAAAGCTGTCACTGAATGTTTCACTGCCATCGTGATGATAGGTGAACGTACCATCGGCATTGACAATGGCGGTGCCGTGAGATGGCAACCCATCCAGACTGGCTTCGAGAACGCCAATCGGCTCATCAAGGTCGACAACGCCTTGAAGCAGGCTCTGTGCACCTGAATCAAGCTCACTCAGAAATTCGCCACGAGCTCCCGACAACTGGTGATCCATGGCGACAGGTGTCTCATCATGTATCGGTGTCACCCGAAACAGTACGCTCTCCGCAGGCAGTTCACTGGAATTATCGGACAGCACGATTGTAAAGCCAGCTTCCTGAGAGGGTTCTGCCCCATCGTGATCAAAGACCACTTTTCCAGCGATCAAATCGGCATGAGTGAAGGCGTTACGAACAACATCATCGACGATCAGCTCGCCTGATTTCAGGTCACTGACCATGTAAACAAGATCACTATCTGCAGTGTCAACATCTTCCACGCCGAAGTGCTGAACTGTCAAGACCAGCAGCCCGTCTTCCTGTATCTCTATTCCCTGCATTGGCTCAATGACTGGCGCATCATCGACGTTGGTCACGGCAATCTGGAACACCTGACCCGTTAGCTGAGTCGTGGCATCCTCGACCGTAAAGGTAAAACTGTCCGTCCAGCTGCCTTCGAGGCCAGTATGGTTACCCTTGTCTTCATAGACCACGACCTTGTCGATCAGATCCTGTTCGGTAAAGGTATTGCTGACACTGCCATTGACCAGCAGTTGGCCGATGGAGGGGTCGATGCTGGCGGTATAGCGAATGACCGAGGGATCGGTATCCGGGTCATTGGCCGTCAACTCGGCGATGGTGATATACACCGTTCCGCCTTCCATCACGGCAGCGCCGTTGATGATCGGTGCGGGCGCATCATCGACATTGGTCACTGCAATTTCGAAGACCTGGCCTGTCAACTGAGTCGTGTCATCTTCGACGGTGAAGGTAAAACTGTCGGTCCAGTTGTTCTCTATACCAACGTGATTGCCCTTGTCTTCATAGACCACGACCTTGTCGATCAGGTCCT